>DATGLK010000085.1 GCA_035294265.1 Candidatus Binataceae bacterium | reverse complement strand
GCGATCGGCTACGATCCGGCCGATGTTGCCCAAGCCGACCACGCCCAGCACCTTGTTGCAGACTTCGGTGCCGACGAATTTGTTGCGCTCCCATTTGCCCGCCTTCATCGAGGCGTCGGCCGCCGGGATGTGGCGGGCCAGTGCCATCAGCATCGAGATCGTGTGCTCGGCGGTGGTCACGCTGTTGCCCAGCGGGCTGTTCATCACCACCACCCCGCGCCGGGTGGCGGCGGGCAGGTCCACGTTGTCGACTCCGACCCCGGCACGTCCCACCACCTTTAGATTGGTGGCCGCCTCAATCACCTCGCGCGTAACTTTGGTGGCGCTACGCACTACCAGGGCGTGGTAGGGTCCGATGATCTGGGCTAGTTCGAGCGGCTTCAGCCCCACTTTGACGTCGACTTGAAGCTCGGGATAGTGGCGCAGCGCCTCGACCCCTTCGGGGGCCAGCGAATCACTGACCAGAACGCGATAGTTTGCCATCGTCAACTCAGGCCGCGGCCGCGGTGCGAACCTGGGTCTGGGCGATGCGCGTCTGAGCCGCGGCGACTGCGCGCCCTAGCTCGAAGCGATAACCCTCGCGTGCCAGCCCCATCTCCATCGCGCCGACCGCGATTAGAATTTCCAGGGGAGTTACGTAACCCATGTGCCCGATGCGCAGCAGCTTGCCGCTCATATGATCTTGACCGCCCTGGGCGACCACGCCCAGAGTGTCGCGCATGTAGCGGACAACCTTGGAGCTGTTGATCGACTCTGGCACCAGAAGCCCGGTCACCCCGGGGGCCGGATGGTCGGGGGCAAGTAATTTCAGTCCGATTGCCGCGGCGGCCGCGCGGGTAGCCTCGGCCATCACCCGGTGGCGTTCGAAGACCGCATCCAAGGTTTCGCGCTCGATCAGTTCCAGGCTCTTGTTGAGCCCGCAGATAAGCGACACCGCCGGCGTGTAGGCGGTGGTATGCTCATCGACCTGGGCTTTGCGCTCGCGGAACAGATCGAAGTAGTAACCCCGAGTACGATTGCCCTTGGCTTTCTCCCAGGCTCGCGGTGACAGGGCCACCATCGCCAGCCCTGGCGGCAGCATCAGGGCCTTCTGACTCCCGGTTACCATCACGTCGACGCCCCAGGCGTCCATCTCCTGGGCGAAGACCCCCACCGAGGTAATCCCGTCTACCAACAGCATCACGTCGCGTTTGCGGGTGATCGCGGCGATTTCGGCCACCGGATGTAGAGCACAGGTGGAAGTTTCGCTGGCCTGGATGAGGACCGCACGAATTTCGGGATGTTCGCCCAGGGCGCGCTCGATCTGCTCTGGCTCGACTGCACGGCCCCATTCGACCTTGAGTTCGTGCCCTTTCATCCCGAAGGCACTCAGCAGCTTGCCCCAGCGCTCGCCAAATTTGCCCCCGTTGACGAACAACGCGGCTTCGCCGGGTGCCAGCACGTTAACCACCGCCGCTTCCATCCCGCCGGTGCCTGACGCCGCCAGCAGGATTACCTCTTGGCGGGTTCCCATCAGCGGCTTCATCCGTTCGCGCGCCTGATCGAGGATCGCGCTGAACTGGGGGGTGCGATGGTGGAGGATGGGGTGCGCCATCTCCAGCAGCACTTCGGGGGGTATTTGGGTGGGGCCAGGTGAATAGAGAAAATTTTTCAGTGGCAGCACTTTGCTTCCTACAGCTAGATTACGGCGTCACGTGAGCAGACACGGATTCAGGCGAGCGAGCGTCGCGGCGCGTGCGTGCGGCAGGCGTCAGTGCGTGTCATGCGGTCGCCATTGGCGGCTTGAATACAGCTTCATTTTGGATAACCGAGGCTTGACGATGAGTCAAGCTGAGGTGTTCAAGGGTTCGTTCTGGGCCGCAATCCAACCTGCCCGCCCGGAAATTTCCCGCCGCACGACCGCGCAGACGGGTAGCTCCGCCGCTACCAGACGCTGGGCGATTTCGTCCAGCCGCACGAACTGCGCGCCGTTGGCCTTGAGTTCCCGGACCAGGTGGGTGAAGCTTTCCAACTGCCCCATGCCTTCGGTCTCGGCATGAACGGTGTGGACGTTGAGACCATCGGGAATAAGCCGATCTTGGTAAAAGCGGGTCAAGGCGGCAGGCGAGCGCAAGCCCGCACGTCCCATTACTTCGTCCAAGGTGGGCAAGGTCGTGGGAATCTCCGGAGTGGTCAGGACGGTTTCGCCCAAAGCTACGCGATAGGGGCTGCGGCCGCGAGTATCGCTACGGTATAGCAGCTTGAGTTCGTCAAGCAGGCGCAAGGCGACCTCGTTGGTGCGCCAGCCGGGGGCGGCAAAGGCCCGCGGCGGCTGGCCCATGATTGCGCGAAAGGCCTCCCACGCGTCAAACAGCTCTTGGCGCAAACCGCTTTCTCCCAACCGGTCGATGTTGTCCTGCCAGCGCACGTGGTCGTAGCCGTGAACGCCGACCTCGAAGCCGCTCAGCGCCAACTGGCGGAGCAGTTCGGGGAAGGCCAGGGCGATCGGGCGGGCGGGTAGCAGGGTGCCCGAGAGGATCGTGCGCCAGCCATACATAGCGGGGGCGCGGGTGCGCCACATCTTGCGCAAAAAGCCCCGGTTGCGGAAGGCCCGGGCCAGCGCGCGCCCGGAGTTGTCGGGACCCATCGAGATATAGAAACTGGCCCGCAGCCCCTCGGCGACCAACAACTCGGCTAGGCGTGGCACGCCCACGCGTAGACCGTCGTGGGTATCCACGTCGACTTTGAGCGCAATTTCCATTATGTCCGGATGTTAGACCATCGGGACCAGGGCTGACCGCGCTTACTGACTGCGCTTAACGAGTTTCCTGCTCCTGGCGAAACCAAGCGATGGTTTTGGCTAGTCCCTCGCGCAACTCCACCTTAGGTTCGATCCCAAGTAGGGTGCGCATTTTGCTGGCGTCAGGCACGCGGCGCGGAATGTCTTCGTAACTGTTGCCATAAACCTCTTCCTGCTTGACGAAGCGGATTTTGCAGCCGCTGGGACCGTACAGTTCCAGCATCAGACGAGCGAATTCCAACACCGAGGTCTCGACCTCGGTGCCGATGTTAATAGCCTGCCCGTCGGCTTCGGGCCGCAAACCCGCCTGCATCGTGGCCGCGATCGCATCGCTGACGTAGGTAAAGCAGCGAGTCTGCTTCCCGTCACCGACCACGGTCAGATCGGTGCCGCGCAGCAACTGGCCCATGAAAATCGTAAACAGCCGACCCACGTCGAGGCGATCCAAGCGCGGTCCATAGACGTTGAAATAGCGTACTACCGTCACCGGCAGCCCCAGCTTGTGATAGGCGAAGCAAAAATGCTCGCCTACGGCCTTGGAGGTGGAATAGCACCAGCGATCCACAGTGGTCGCGCCCAGCACGCGGTCGTCATCCTCGCGCCAGGGAACTTTGGGATTGCGTCCGTAAACTTCGGAGGTCGAACTGAAAACCACCCTTTTGTTATATTTATAGGCAGCCTTGAGCACATTCTGGGTGCCATTGACGTTGACGTTAAGAGTCTCGTACGGATCTCCTACGTAATGTTCCACGCCTACGACGGCGGCCAAATGGTAGATTAGGTCGGATTTGGAGATCAGGCCGTCGAGCAGCTCCAGGTTGAAGACCGAGTCGTGAATATAATGGAAGCGGGGGTTGTTCAACAAATGGCGCACTTTGAGCGTGGAGCCGGTGTCGAGGACGAAGACCTCGTCGCCCCGTGCGATAAAACCATCGGTCAGGTGCGAGCCCAGGAAACCGGCGCCGCCGGTAATCAAAATCCGCATGTCTCTTTTCCTATTGGAGTTGAGCGGTGGCGGCAATCGGTTGAGCCAAAACCGCCGCTGCTTCCTGCTCATCTTGGCCGGCCATCTGCAGCCGTATCAATTTAACGCTGCCCGCTCCCGCCGCGATTTCCATCGTGCCATCGCCGTTGCGGGCCAGGATCGCCCCGGGTGGGCCAAGGCTGCCGTGCTCGCTCCCAATGGCGGCCCGCCACAGCCATAAGCGCCGTCCGCCCCACATGCAGAAGGCGCCGGGATAGGGATGGGTCAGTGCGCGCACCATGTTATAGATGCGCCGCGCCGGCCAACGCCAATCGATCTTGCCGTCTTCCGGCGTGCGGCGGCCGAAATAGCTGCCCGCCTGCAGATCCTGTTGATAACGCGGCGCGCGCCCGGCCGCGATCAAAGGATGGTAGGTGCGGACCAACCCAGCCCCCCGCGGAATCAATTTGCGGTAGAGATCCAAGGCGGTGTCGCTATCGTCAATCACAACAGCTTCCTGCGCCACGATATCGCCCGCATCGGCGCGCGCCACCATGTGGTGGAGGGTTACCCCAGTCTCTTGCTCGCCATTGATCAGAACCCAGTTGACCGGGACCCGGCCGCGATAGGCCGGTAGTTTCGAGAGGTGCAGGTTGAAGGCGCCCAGCGGCGCCAAGGCCAAGGCTGCGGCCGGGAGCAGCCGGCGATAATTGAAGGAATAGATCACGGCTGGCGCCATCTCCGCCAGCCGGGCCACGCCGCCTTGGTCCATCGCGACATCGACATAGACCGGGACGCGATGCTGGCGGGCCAGTTGCGCGCACGAGTGCCACCAGATTTCCTCGTCGGCGGCGTCGGCATGAGTAAACAGCGCTGCTATCGGCGCGCCCAACTCAATCAATGCTTGCAAACAGACGTAACCCAATTCGTGGTAGGCGAACACCACGCAAGCGGGATTGCGGGAGGAATCAGCCGCGGGTCGGGACAAGCCGCTGGGGCTCACGAGTCGACCGGGAAGCGCCCTTCATGCACCGCGCGGACCAGATAGGTCGGTCTGCGCCGGACCTCCTGGTAAATCCGCCCGATGTATTCGCCCAGCAGGCCCAGGGCCAAAAAGAGCAGGCCGACAAAAAAGAACAGCACTGCAAACAGGGTCCACATCGCACCTTCCTGCTGGGGCCCGTAGATTAATCGATGAGCCAGCAACAGGGCTGCGAACAGCATTCCCACCACCGCAATCAGGATTCCGGTCAGGCTGACGACTTGAATTGGGAGCAGGGAGAAGCCAGTCACCAGATTGAGGCTGAGTTGAGCCAATTTGAGGAGATTATACTTCGATTCGCCTCCCGACCGTTGGTCGTGATCGACCTCGATTTCCGCCACTCGCTTGGCGAAGCTGTTGGCCAGGGCGGGAATGAAGGCCGCCTTTTCGTCGCAATCGATCACGGTATCGACGATGTGACGGCGATAGGCCCGCAGCATGCAGCCGTAATCGTGCATCGGTACGCCCACGATCAGCGAAGTGACCCGATTATGCAGGCGCGAAGCGAAACGGCGGTAGGCATGGTCCTGGCGCTCGGCCCGCCAGCCGCCGACCACGTCGTTGCCGGCCGCGACCGCCTTCAGCAAGCGTGGGATCTCCTCGGGGGGATTTTGCAAGTCACCGTCGAGGGTGACCACCACATCGCCGCGGCACTCGCGGAACCCCGCCAGCAGGGCCGCATGTTGGCCGAAATTGCGCGCCAGCTCGACGACCCGCACCCGCTCACAGCGTCCCGCGATCTCACTGAGCAGTGCCAGCGAATCGTCGCTGGAGCCGTCGTCGATAAAGATGATTTCCCACTCGTAGGGGAGCCCTTGCGCTACCGGTAGCAGGCGCTGCCAAAGCTTTTCCAGGTTGGCGCTCTCGTTAAAGATCGGGATTACCACGGACACCGCCGTAATGTCGGAGTTGCGCGCGGGCTGGAGCGATGGATTGGGGCGACTCAAGGGCGTTTCAAACGGTTTGCAAAGGCATTTTGCCAGACCTCGCGGCTTTATTAAAGCTCTGCCAGGTACCCCCTTTGCCCATCGACCTTGCCAACCCCCGAGAGTTGATTCGCCGGCAGGGGGCCCCTAACAATGGGTTCCCGTGAAGTGGCCTAGCCCAAGGGTTCGCCTGCTCCTGTGCGCCCTTCTCACCGCGCTGCTCTATTTACCCGGGCTAGGGCGACCGGCGCTCTGGGAACCCGATGAGGGGCGTTACGCCGAGATCGGGCGGGAGATGTTGCTGCGTGCCGACTTCGTTAGCCCGCGCGACGATTGGGTACGCTACTTCGAAAAACCGCCCCTGATGTACTGGGTCACCGCCGCCAGCATCCGGCTGTTGGGCCCCAACGAAACTGCGGTGCGGCTGCCGGTAGTCCTGGCCAGCATCGCACAGGTCGTCATCACCATGGCGCTGGCGCAGCAGATGTTCGATCCGCTCAGCGGCGCGCTAGCGGCGCTGTGCTTAGCGCTCAGTCCCATTTTCTTTGGCTTCAGCCGCTTTCTCACTCTCGACCCGCCGCTGGCATTCTCGATTACGGCGGCGTTGGCCATCTTTTATAGCACGGTGGATGGCCTGCCCGCGCCGCGGGCGCGCCGAGCGCTATACCTGGTGGCCGTAATGGTTGCCGTGGGTACGCTTATCAAAGGGCCTGTCGCGCTGGTGCTGGTCGGCGCGGTGGCCGGGCTTTACCTACTATCAAGCGGGCGTGGGGAGCGGCTACGGCAGATTCCCTGGCTGGGATGCGTAATACTCTACCTGGGACTCACACTGCCGTGGTTCGTTTTGGTCACAGTTCGCAATCCCGGCTTTTTGCGGTTTTTCTTGATTCACGAACATCTGCAGCGCTATGCGGTTAGTACCGAGCACGCCTGGGGCCCTTATTTCTTTCTTCTCGTGTTGCTCGCCGGGATGTGGCCCTGGATCGCGTTCGTGCCTATCGCTTTCAGCGCGCCGCCGCCCTCGGCGAGCTCCGGGCGCGCACCCGTTCTTTTCAATGTGCTGTGGTTCGGCGTAGTCCTGCTCTTTTTTTCTATCCCGCGCTCCAAGCTGGGCTCCTATATCTTGCCCGCCGTTCCTGCGCTGGCGATTTTGGCAGGTTTGGGTTTGAGCACTTTGTTGCGAGGCCCGCTGGCGCGTCTGCGCTGGTGGTTCGGGAGTATCGCGCTGATTGACGCGATTACGGCCGCGGCTGCGCTCTTGGTTGTACCGAAAATGGCGGCGGCGCGGGCGTTTCCCGACCTGCTTTTCGACCTCAAGCTAGGATTGATTGGCGCGGTCGGCGGAAGCGTGCTGGCCACCCTGACCTGCTGGCCTTGGCGCCAGGCTTGGCCAGCCGAGATGAAGTCGGGCAGCCCCGGCCGTGCCCTGATCGCCACCGGCTTGCTGGGGTTGGGGATGGTGGTGGCGCTGGGCGCGGCCATGAAAGCGCGCCAGTACGGCGAATCGTATCGGGGCTTGGCGCGGCAGATCGCGGCAGCCAAGTTGGGATCCGATTGCGTGCTGGCCTCCTACCGCCATATCGAGCAGTCCTTGCCCTTTTACCTCAAGCGACGAGAGGTATTGGTTGGCTTTCGCGGCGAATTGGCGCCCTTTAGCTCGGGCGCGGATGCCAAAGGCAGCTTTCTCGACAACGACTCGGCGCTGGCCACGCTTTGGCACTCGGGGCGTTGCGTAGTATTGGTAATCAATCGCGGGGATTTGAGCCGCATCCTGCCGCAACTTGGGCCGCTCTCGCGCCCTGTAGCGGCGGAGGGTAAGAAAATTGCTCTGGTCAACCGCAAGTGAAGTTAATCTAGCAGCTTAATTCCTCTTGAATTATAAAAAAAAAATATGGCACATATAAGAGGAAATTTAGGGCGCTTCCGAGCGCGAGCGAAACAATTAGCGCCGGCGAGAAAAGCGGTCTCATGGACCCGAGGGGCGAGCAAAACGCCAACCCAGGCTTTAGGGCTGGCATCAGGGATCATACTCCAGCCAATTTTGCGAGCGGCGACACCGAACAACTTGGGGCCAATCTGGTAAGGGCACGCCAAGCTCGTAACTTGACCTTGGATGAGGCGGCCAGCCAAATCCGCGTTCCTGCCAAATACTTAAGTATGATCGAGGCCAGCGACTACGGGTCGATTTCCGACGCGCTTTACCTCTTGCCCTATGTGCGTAGCTACGTTGGCCTGTTGCAGCTTGACTCCGATCTGATGGCGGCCAAGTTCGTCCAGGAAGTGCAGCGGGCTGAGGTCGCCGCCGCAGCCACCGCGCCGTTGCCCCCGGCCAAAGAAGAAAGTGGCGGGCACAGCCGCGGTTGGTTTACCACTGCGGCGCTGCTTCTGTTCGTGGTCGCGGCGCTTTATCTGGCCACTCAGCGCTTCTAGTCATCGGCATGATTTAAGAGCTTGTGCTTTTTGGTCTCGCCACTAACCTGAAATTGTAAGCAGTGTGAATTTGGCCATCCGGCCAGGATTGTTGCCACTGTCGGGCTTGGTCGCTTGCCAAAGCGCGCTGAGTGCTTAAATTTGCGGTGAAGCCTTCAATCATTAGAAGGAGGTTAGAACGATGGCCAGGGCAATTCAGGGTTGGTCGCCGTTTCGTGAATTGGACCGCTTTCGGCGGGATTTTGACGATGTCTTCAATCGGTTTTTCGGCAGCGCGGGAGCGCCTGCGGCGGAGTTTATTGGAGCTCCGGCGATCGAGTCGTTCGTGGAGAACGACAAAATGGTAATTCGCGCCGATTTGCCTGGTATCGATCCAAAAGACGTCGAGGTGAGCGTGACCGGCAACACTCTGACTTTGCGCGGTTCGCGGGAAAGTCGCCAAGAGGACAAGGAGCGCGATTTTCTCCATCGCGAGATCAGCTATGGCTCCTTCGAGCGCAGCCTGACGTTGCCTAACGGGATCAAAACCGAGGATATCAAGGCCAACTACCATAACGGCGTGCTCGAGTTGACGGTACCGATGCCCAAGGAGCTGACTTCGCGCAAGGTGCCAATCCAGGTAGGCGAAGCCAGTCGTCCTAGCTTGGAAAAGAAATAGGCCAAGGCAAGCTTGTTCAGTCGCCTAACAAGACGGGAAGCTTGATGCGCTTCCCGTTTTTGTTGTGAAAAAGGCCCAAGTTGAAATCTGATCGGGGGGCTGGGTAAAGATAAAGGCCTGATGCTGGAATACGAAATGCGCGCGGGTGGGTTGGCCTGGGTCCGAAATCCGATTTCCGGCGTGGTCTCCTATGTCGCCGATCTGCAGGACAAGAATTTCGCCTATACCCTGGGTACCCAGCTCAGTGTGAGCGCACCACTTGATCCAGCCGCGATGCGCCAGGCCGTGGCGGACTGTCCGTTTTGCCCCGGCAACGAGGAGCGCACCTTTCCACCTGAGGTCATGCGATTGACACCAGCGCAGTTACCGTCGTGGGACGGGGCAGGGCAACCGGAGTGGGTATTGCGCGCGTTTAGAAATCTTTTTCCTCGGATTCCGCCGGAGTTGACCGGGGAGCGCAACGAATCCTACCTGGTGGTCGAGGACCCGCGCCATTTTCTCGATCTCGCCCGCGACCACGCCGACCTCATGTACACCGGCGCGCTGGCAGCTTCGCAATTTGTGGCAATCATCCGGATGTGCGCCGCCATCGGGGCGATGGCGCGGGCCAATCCCGCGGTACGCTCGGTAGTTGTCCGCAAAAATCAGGGACGTGAGTCGGGCGCCTCGCAGCCCCACGTCCATCAGCAGATTATCGGCGCGCCGGTAGACCTACCGGTGCTGGCCGCCGAGCGGGCCGCGATGGGGGCCAACCCACGCCTGTTCGAGGAAATGGCGGATTTGGCCGAGCGCTGCGGCCTGATGCTAGAGCGCGACCGGGAGCTGGCGGTCTATCTGAGTCCGGTGGGGACGTTTCCTCATTCCTATGACGTGGTAATGCCCGGCTGGGCTCAGACGATGGATCAAATGCCTGAGACGATGTTGGAGCGTTTCGCCCGCGCCCTCCATCAAGTGCTCGCTCTGGTCGGCGCGCAGCCGCTGGATTACGAAATCCATCAGGCCGAGAATTTGCCTTTGCACGCTCATGTTAACGTGCGTCGCTTCCCTTATTCCAACGTCGCCGGCACCTTGGTATTGCCCAAACGAATGCTGGAGAGCGTGGCGGCCTTCCAGCGTGCGCGCTATCGGCGCCAAGGCGCGCCCCTGCCGGCATGAAGGCCAATTCGGAGCCAAACCCCACCGTCCTGCTTGAGAGCTGGGAGATTACCAAGCGGGTTGCGCGATTGGATTGGGACAGCCTATTGCGCGTGTTAGCAGAGCAGGGCTTTGTGGTGACGCCACCTATTATCGAGCAGGAGCACTGTGCGGCTTTGAGCGGGCTGTGGGAGGACAGTGCGCGCTTTCGCAAGCAGATTGACATGGCGCGTCAGGGCTTCGGTCTAGGGAGCTACAAATATTTTGCCGCGCCGCTACCCGATACGGTGCAAGCACTGCGCACGGCCTTGTACGCTAGGTTGCTGCCGGTCGCCAATCGCTGGCAGCGCGAACTGGGTTTGACACAGCAATTTCCCGCGGCGCTCGATGATTTCATCGCGCTCTGCCATCGGCACGGGCAGACTCGCCCCACGCCTCTGCTGCTGCGTTATGAAACCGCTGGCTACAATTGCCTGCATCAAGACCTGTACGGCGAGGTGGTGTTCCCGCTGCAGGCCACCGTGCTGCTCTCGTGCCCCGAACGCGACTATCGCGGCGGCGAATTTCTTCTGCTCGAGGACCGTCCCCGCGCCCAAGCCCGCGGCTGGTCGCTGCCGCTGAGCCAGGGCAGCGCGATTATCTTTGCTTCGGCCCGCCGCCCTCGGCCCGGCCGGCGTGGTTACTACCGTGTCCGGATGCGCCATGGTGTGAGCCCGCTACACGAAGGGGTGCGGTTCACCCTGGGGCTGATTTTTCACGACGCCCGCTGAGCTTGCGAGCAAAGGAGCCGGGCGATGGTACACGACAAAGGCCAGGCGAGCTGGCCGGTGCTGGCCGCTCGCGCTCTGGACGACATGCTGCGGATTGTGCAGGCCGAACTACGGCTGGCGGAAACCCGCCTCAAGAGCATCCTCGAGCGCCAGATCGCAATCTTCGCCACCAGCCTCCTGGCGATCGGATTTTGCCTGATTGGTGGGGTAATGTTGTTGGCCGCTCTGGTGTTGCTGCTAATCCGCGTGATGCCGCCGTGGGCCGCGCTGGCGGCGGCCGGCTTGGCCTCGATCGCTTGCGGCTGGCTGGCGCGCCTGGCAGTCGGCTCCATCCACAGCCGAGAACGTCGCCGCTCCACGTGATATCGCCCTCAACTTTGGCCCCCGCCCCATACATCCGGCTAAAAGCGGTCGAAGGCGCGTCCGTTAAGACGCTGTCTACTGCGCACAACCAGTGGCTGTCGGCCGGGGCGATTGGATCAGAACCTATTATTTGGTCGGTTCTTTACACTGAGTATCCACGATTCGGTATAAAGAGTGACGGTGTTTACCAAGAAGCGTAAGCCTTAGAGCCCGTCGCCAAGGCTTTTGTGCTCTGTAGTTGAAGTATGTCCCGGAGCCGACACAGGCCTCTGCAGCCATGCCCAGAGACTTGCCTGCTCGAGACGGCGGCGCATCAAGCGCCGCCAGCCCGCGCGGACAAATGTACTACCATCGCTCCAAGTGAACTCAGACTTCACTCGAGGGTCCAGGGTGTCACGGATAAACCCAAATACGCGCGTTGGATGTGCCCGAATCAGGCGCACTTCCTTGGCTATGCGATGATAGTAAACGTTTTCGCGATAACTTAGGTTCGGCTCTATCTTGGCTCCCGACACTAATCCCCGGTAGGCAGACAACAAATCCACCCCAGCATGAATCGACAGTTCAAAGCTACCCCAAATGCGCGGATTGACTTCGATAAACCAAAACTGTTCGTCGTCGTAACTTTTAATAAACTCCACATGGCCTAGCCCCGAGTAGTTGAGCGCTGAAAATACCTTTATTGCAACTTCGACTAGGCCCTGCGGGCGCTGCGTAATGCCCCTCACCGTGACCCCGCCGTTGGCTGGATAGGTCAGTAGCTTGCGGTGTGCGCACAGTCGCAGAGCTTGACCGTGATCGAACAATCCTCCCACAGAATAAGCGATACCACGAATAAACTGCTGCACGGCAGGCTTGCCACCGTACTCCAATTCGGCCTGCTTCACCTCCTGATAACTGGTCTGAAGAGAGCTTGGTTCAGTGACGATTCGAACATTGCGAGCTGATTCGCCTCGTTCTCCCTTAATTAGTAAGGGGAAGCCGATCTCCTCAGCGGCGTAACGCAGTTCCTGGTCACTGCGGGGGACAATCGTTCGCGGTACGTTGATTCCGGCACGTCTCAAATAATCTGTTGTCCTGTTTTTACTCAACACAATCTCCAATATAGCAGGTTCGGGCAGCAACAATCCCCGCCAGTGCTCGGTTAGTTCAAGTTTCAACAAGGTTTCCAAGACATCCTCGCTACAGACGTAGACCTGGTCGAAACGCTTGTGCTCGAAGGCCAAAGTCTGCAGCGGTGCGGCTAGCGGTTGGCCAAGTGGTGGAGCAGCCCGGCGAGAGACCGGAAAGCGCGAAAAAAAAGCCGGCGTATCGGGCCTGGCGAATATTTCGACCTCGCATCCATACGCGGCTAACCGACGACAGATCGATAAAGCCAACATGCCGCCCGGATCCAGAATCAAAGCTCGACTAGGTATCTGAGTTGCAACCATCACATCCTCCTAACCGCGCAGGCGGCAGTTGTGGCCCAGAACTAAAGAGGCCTCTGTGAGGTGCCGACTTCAATGGCGATTTGTTCCATCGAACGGGGTCGTAACCGTTTGGCTGCGGCGAAGCGCAGCACACGATCCAGGTCGTCGATCCGATTGGATTGCCAGGGACGCGGCAATCGTTTCAGACCGAAATAACCAGGGTGAGCGGTAAGCATAATCGGCAATCCCAAGACACCATGAGCCAGTAATAGATCGTTATAGAATCGCCACAGCGACCAGCGCCGTAATACGAGCGGCCCGTCATCGGCGTAAAGTCTGCGGACTATCGAATAGTTAAGGTAGCTCGGTACGCCAGTAAAGAGTTCGTTGTACGCGAACAGCGAGACGCCCACTGCGTGCAAGCCAGCCGCAGCGAGCTTGCCCAGCGCCCCAGCAGAGCTTCGTTCGAAGGGAAAGATCATTATTGGCTGAAAACATACCTTGTAGCGCTCTTCGATTTCCCTAACTAGCTTGCGTCCAGTCGCGATCTCGCGTTCAAAATTCATGGTGAGATCGTGGGGCACGTGACGAGCGAAGCCATGCCACAAAAAGCCTGAGCCAAAGCGCTTGAGTAACTCCACGTAGGAGCGGGTGGGGTGGCGATGGGAAGGAGTCCAGGAAAAATCAAGATGCACGCCCGGTAATACATCGTTGGCATGCTCGAACAGCCTGCGCAGACTGGAAAGACTGAAATAATCATAATCGATGGGCCGGTCGTCGATGGTGAGATTGAACGCGACAGGCCAGTCGAAGTCACGCCCAACTGCTCGGTCAATAGAAATCAAGGCACCCAAATGCCGGGCTCGGCCAGCAGGATCGGCCAGGCGAAGCAACAATGGACTAACATCCGTGCCGGCATCAGAAGTGAGGTCGAAGATGGCGCATCCTTCACAGTAATTATAGGCAAAAAGTACCGCCAAGGGCTCGTTATTGAGGGCCTTTGCGTACATCAAGGGTTCGTATGGTGGTTGCAAGTCGGGCGAGCCACCGGAGCTAAAGGGGCCTTCGGAGTGTTCGACGCGTAAGACCGAGGGCAGCAGCTTGTGAGCGGGAAAGTTATGGGACTGCATTTCGGCGGCAGGCAGCCCGAAGAAGCCTGAGCCTAAAAATCCGGGCAGACAAATGTGAGTTCTTTCGGCAGGTGCGCCTCGAACGTAAAGCGTGCCACCCGCACGTAGTAGTTTTTCGAGTGCCCGTTCGCTGGTTGCGCTGAGTCTTTGCAAGCGCTCCAGAGTTAGGACAATCAAGTTGTGCGGCGTGGGTGTGATGCTTAGTAATTGAGCTTCGTCGCCGAAGGAGACCCGAACCCCGCGCAGCGCCGCCATCTGAGCTGCAATTTGTGGATGGTCAGAAGAATCGGCGATAAGCCAGCAAGACGCTATTTGTGCCACCTTTTTGCGCTTTCTTTTGTACCGCCAGCAGCGGTAATGGCCCACCAAGTGGCGCACTTATGGTGCGTTTCGGGATGCTGAAGCAAGCAACATGCCGAGAAAATAAGCTCAAGAGTAAGGGATAAGAGATGGTTTAGCGAACAGGGCTGAGGTCAAGCCGTCGTCAGTCTTGACGGTGCAGCTTTGTAAGCCTTACAAAAAAGTTTTATCCAAACCACTTAAGAGCCAAGCATCATCACAGCTTTGCTCCGAACAATTTGGCTATTGCTGTTTTTATCGAATCTTGTTGGTTTCTTCGAGTTGGCGATAGCCCTGCGTTACACTGGCACGTCAATTGCTGCCCAGTCTTGACCAAGACAACATTCATCTAAATCTGGCGCAAGGCCTAGTCTTATGACACTACCCGCGCTTTCGGCTGATAATGCGGTTGCCACAGAGGATCCTTCATTGCCCCTGGCAGGACAAGTAGATCCTTCGTCAGGGCAACGGATACCCTTAAGTACGACGAATTTGGCGGAGGACGGGGCGGGTTCGAAATTCGGCCCCATCGCGGCGATTTTAAAGGCAAAAGGCGCTACCTACTGCGTGTTGCATGGCTGGGAGGAAGCTAGGCGAGGGACGGAGAGTGACGTTGACATAGTGATTTTGCCCAGCCATTTGACGGTGCTCAGCGAGGCGATTGAATTGGGCGGCTGGCGCATCATGCAATTAATCCATTACGAGGTCGGTGCTTATTTTTTCGTGGCCACCACGATGCGCGGCCAGCAACGCGAGTACTTATGCATCGACGCCATCACGGACTTCCGGCACTGCGGCTGGCGCTATCTCAGCGGCGAGCAATTGCTTGATGGTGCGCATAGTGACGTGGGCATGATGGTGGCCGCGCCGACAGCGCAATTCGTCTATTTGTTGGTAAAAAAGATTTTAAAAGGCAAGATTCCACCCGGGCAACGACTCATCCTTGCGCAACTTGCCGACCAATTGGGCGGACAGGCGCAGCTTATTGGCGATGCCATGGTAGGCAGAGCGCGCGGTCGCCAATTACTGGGATGGATCCGAATGGGCTACTGGGAGCAGGTGGAAAGCCATACTGGGGCGCTGCGCCGTGCACTCAAGCTTCGCGCCATGTTGCGCTATCCGGGTAATCCGCTGCGCTATTGGCCGGCCAACATCAAGCGGCTGCTCCGCCGCCTGTGGTGTCCTGACGGCCTGATGCTGGCGTTGCTCGGTCCGGACGGCAGCGGCAAGAGCACCCTGGCCGCGCATTTGGCCGAGGATTTCGTCCCTACCTATGGCGACAAGCAGCGCTTTCATAAGCGGCCGGACATTTTTGGGCGCCACACTTGGACACCAGACCCCCAGCCTCATTCCGACCCATGCTTTAAGACCTGGCTGTCAGTAGTTAAGCTCGTTTACCTCGCGATCGACTATATACTGGGTTACAGCTTGTTGATCAGGCCCTCTCTCGTTAGGTCGAACCTGGTGATTTTCGATCGCTATTACACGGACCTCTTGATTGATCCGCAGCGGTACCGTTTAAACGTGCCAGCGTGGCTTGTTCGTGGCCTCGAGCGCATCATTCCCCGCCCGGGCCTGACCTTGATACTCGAAGCACCCGCTACTTGCTTGTTGACGCGCAAGGCGGAGGTATCGCTCGATCTCCTAGCCATTCTGAACGCGCGCTATGGCTCCTTGGCAAAGGGCCGTGCCGATACGATCGCCATCGATAGTTCGCGTCCCCTTCCGGAGGTGGTTGCGGCTGCCGAAAACGCAATCTGCGATTTCCTCCACCGGCGCTATCTTAAACGCACCCACGGCGGAGTTCATCTATAGGGGATTAAAAACCGATGCCGACGAAGTTGGCCTCTCCAAGGGCGCGAGTGCGGAGCTGAAATCCTTCGGATAAGTCTCGGAAGGCGCTCCCCGCTGCTGTGCGCGACAGTTCTGAACGACACAACCTAAAAGGCGAAGCCTGGACCTCCTCGCGCCGCTCGACTTTTTCCCCCACCTGCGCCACTGTGGCCTGCGCAGACTTTTGCAGCGGTGGGGTAAATGAAACAGCAGCGGCTGGCATGGCTGACCGTGGCGGGATTGTGGCTGACCCTGGCCATCATGTTCGGATCGGTCCTGCCCACCCAGGGGCTCTACTATAAGCCAGTATCGGCGTTCTTTCACACCTCCCGCGAAGGGGTCGCGATGATCTCTTCGCTATCGGCGATTGGGATGTGCGCGGGCGGGTTGTTGGCGGGCGCTTTGATGGTGTGGCTGGACGCTCGCCGCGTCATCATGATCGGCGCGGTGCTAAGCGGCTTAAGCTTCTTCGCCGCGGGCAGCGCGCACACTTTCTCGGCGCTGCTGTATAGCAATCTGCTGGTCGGGCTGGGGGGCGGCTTGGGCGGTTTGGTCCCGGTTTCCTTCATCGTCGGTAACTGGTTTGGGCGCCGGCCGGGCTTGGCGATGGGCGTGGCGATGGCGGGCACCTCGCTCGGTGGCAGTGTGATGGTGCTCATCGTCAACTCGCTAATCGTTCATTTCGGCTGGCGCGCTTCCTATCAGGCGATGGGCTTTGCTCCTTTCATCATTATTTTGCCGCTGATGCTGATCCTGCGCAGCGCGCCCCCGGCGCCCCGCGCCGATGAGCGCGAGGCAACAAATGTGCTGCCCGGCTTGGAGGTGGCGCCCGCCCTGAAAACCCGGGAATTTTGGACCATCGTCGCAAGCGAATGGACAGCGGGAGCCGCCGCCGGCGCTGTGGTGCCCCATCTGCCCGCCTATTTAACCGGCATTGGGTACCGCACAGGGCAAGCGGCGATTGCGGTCAGTGTCGTGCTGGGCATCACCTCGCTCGGCAAGGTGATGCTTGGACTGTTGGCCGACCGGCGCAGTGGCCGTTTGGCTACCGTGATCAATTGCCTATTGGAAGGGCTGGGCGGAATGCTGTTAATCGGCGCGGCTCACTCCGGCTTTTTGCTGCCCGCACTGGTTTTTTACGGCCTGACCTGGGGTACGCCGCTGGCTCTGCTGCCGGTCTTGACGATCGAAACTTTAGGCCTCAAGCGCTACGGCCTGATCGCCGGGCTCTCCAACTTGGCTTTGACTATCGGCCAGGCCTCCGGATCGCTGCTGGCGGGATGGACCTTCGATCGCACTGGCGGCTACGCCGACGCCTACGCCGTTATGGCTCTGGTATTGCTGGTCAACGCGATGGCGGTGGCCGCTTGTCGGCCCTTGTCTGTACTCCAGAAGTTCATGCGCTCGGCGGTCGCGGTCAAGCCGGCGAGCGCGGCCTTGCCTTGAGTCGGGATCGCTGACTTTGGATCGACGAGATGAGGATTAAGACCCCTATCCTCATCGTGCGCCATGGCGCGCTGGGTGACGAACCAAGCGCGCCTTCGAACGGCGCGCCCGCGTGGGGCTTCGGCTTTGGTGGTCGCGCGGGTCCTCGTGCTGGTGGGGTCAGCGGCCGATTGGAATGGGCGAGGCGCGCAGAGCGCGTTCAAAGGCCCAGCCGCGGATGTGATCGATTTGCTCTTTCATCGTGCGCGCCAGTGGTACGATGGTGACCGCGATATTGACCAAATCTTCTTCCGTCACCGGGCGTTCTTCGAGTTGCGCTTTGGTCAGGGCCGAGACCACGCATTGTTCTATCTCGGCGCCGGTCCAACTGTTGGAGAACGCCGCCAAACGTTCCAGATTGAATTTATCCGTGTCCACGCCGCGCCGGTTGAGATGAATTTTGAAGATCTCCAGGCGCTCATTCTCCAGCGGCACGTCGACGAAGAAGACCTCATCAAAGCGCCCCTTGCGGATCATTTCCGCAGGCAGCAGATCGATCCGGTTGGCGGTGGCCGCCACGAACAGGCCGCGGGTCTTTTCCTGCATCCAGGTCAGGAAGAAAGCAAAGATGCGTCCCTGCTCGCCACCTGATTCGGCCGAGGTGATGCCCATCTCGATTTCGTCGAACCAGATTACCGCCGGTGCCATCTCCTCCAGCATCCGGCAAGCCTGCACAAAGATGCCCTCGGCCTGACCATGGCGTCCGGAGAAGACCTCGATCATGTCGATGCGATAAAGCGGCAGCTCGAATTGGGAGGCGATCGCCTTGACGCACAGGCTCTTGCCGCAGCCTGGAATACCCATCACCAACACCCCTTTGGGTGCGATGTCAGCACTCAGGCTGTCGCGAAGCTGAAAGAGCTTGCGCCGCTCCAACAGCCAGTTCTTCAGCGTTTCCAGACCGCCCACCTGGTTCAGCCCGGTCCCGTCCGAGATGAACTCGACCACCCCGCTGCGGTTGACCAGCAGTCGTTTCTCCTCCAGCAGCGCGGGCATCGATTCAGCGCTCAGCCGGCCGTTGGCGGCCAATGCGCGGCGCACCGCATGGCGCGCCTCGTCCAGGGTCAACCCTTGCAGGGCCCGCGCGAGCTGCTCGAGGGTGGTTTCGCTGGCGTCGGCTTGCATACCCAGATTTACCACCTGGCGGGCTTCTTCGCGCAGAAAGTCGGTCAACTCGAGATGATCGGGTAGGCGCAATTCCAAATAGACCAAGTCGCGCTCGATTTCCTCGGGAATGAAACGCACCGGCGAGCTGATGACCACGAACTGGCGCTGATCGAAACAGGCTTCGTACAGATCGCGCAGGCGGCGGCGAATCTCGGGCGCCTCGCGCATCGGCTCGTGAAAATCCTTGAGATGAAAAATGGCGGGTGCCTTATGCGCGGCGATAAAATCCAGCGCCTCGCGTGCCCCCTGCGCCTTGACCGCGCCCTCGGCATCAAGCAACCCCTGGGTTAGACTCCAGGTCCATACCGGGAGTTGCAGGTCGTGGTAGAGGCGTTGGCCTAGCTCGCGCAGCACGCGCGCGATGCGCCGTTCTTCGGCCGAACGAATATAGGTGAGCGGCCGCCCGGATTCGAAAATCTCACGCAGGTTGCGGGCGGCGCGGCTTTCCGCTTGGGCGTGTTCAGACTGTGCCATAACAACTAGTTTCAGCCCGACCTTTTCAGAATCGCGTCCCTCCTTCTCCTATGTCCTCCCGAATCTCGGGAAGAAGCGTGAGGAAGGATGCCGGCTTTTACGGTGCTGTTTTTATAGCGCGACGCTCTCGCCTACCACCGGGTTTTTCAGCCCCTTGCTAGAACTGGGTCAAGGCCACGAACTGCCGGTAGCGCTTGTCGATCCCTTCCTGATCCAACTCGCGTAGCCGATTGAAGCTGAAGTCCTCGACCACCATCGAGGCCAACACGCTACCGTAAACCATGCCCTGACGGATGGCAGCAATCGTGAGGTTGCCTTGCTTGGCCAGCCAGCCCATCAGGCCGCCGGCGAAAGTATCGCCTGCGCCGGTGGGATCGACCACCTCTTCCAGCGGATAGGCGGGCACCGCGAAAACCGAATCGGACGAAAAATGGATCGCGCCGTATTCGCCGCGCTTGATTACTACATGGCGCGGTCCCATCGCGATAATGGCGCGGGCGGCTTTGACAATATTGTCGTGGCCGGAGAGCTGGTAGGCCTCCTGATCGTTGATGACCAACAGCTCCACCCGCCGCAGCAGTTCAATCAGCTTGGAATGGGCATTTTCGATCCAGTAGTTCATCGTGTCGGCGGCCACCAGGCGCGGCCGATGCAAATCGGACAGTACCCTCAACTGCAGCGCGGGATCGATATTGGCCAAAAAGCAGACCTCGGCCTGGCGGTAGCTGGCGGGCAGTTGTGGGGTGAAATCGGCGAACACGTTGAGCTGCAAATCGAGGGTGTCGCGCACATTCATGTTCTCGTGATAGCGCCCGCTCCAGCGAAAGGTCTGACCGTCGGCGATTTGCAAGCCCTCCAAATCGATCCCGCGTGCGCGAAAGAACTCCAGGGCGCTGGCCGGGAAATCGCGTCCCACCACTCCCACGATTGCTACCGGCGCAAAGAAACTGGCGGCTACTGCGAAATAGGATGCCGCCCCGCCCACTGCCAAATCAACTTTGGCGCGCGGGGTCTCGACGTTATCGAAGGCCAGCGAGCCGACCACTACAATCCTGGATGCGTTCATTGCGACTTTCTTCCTGCCTTGACCACCGGCGCACGCCTGATACAGCGGCGCGCCGCGTCCGCCGACGGAGTTAATGCGGGCGCGGATACCGGCTGACGTTATCTCCGCGATGGTAATGGGTGGTGGACGCGCTGTCGACCTGCCGGGCCAATACCCGCTCATAGGTCGATTCCTCAGTCGGCGGTTCGGCTGTCGCGCTGATCCTCGTGATACCTTCCAGGGTTGCCAATATTTGAGTCAAAACCTGCACTCTCGCCCCCACTCGACAACCGCGGCGCGACAGCTTAGCGCGCACTGCGGCGATTGCCCGCCGCCCCTCGGGCGAGCGCGCGCTCAGAGTCAGGCGCGAGCGCGCGATCAGCGGCGGCAGCCAGTGGGCGGAGCCGAACACGGTGGCGCCTTCAAAGCGGCCAGCCATTGCGCTGACGATCGCCGAAGCTCCGGGCAGGTCGGTGTCCACTGGCGGATAGATGCGCGCGGAGAGCGGCGCGCGGTCGGCGATCGCGGCCAAAATGGCCGCCGGCGTGCGGGCCAGTTGCGCCAGCCACGCGGGCCGCAACCGCGCCGCTCGATTCATCACCCGCTGGGCCCAACGATGGCCGCTGCGGTCGCGATAGTTGCGGTAATAAAAGACGCAGGTCTTGGTGATGCCATACTTGAGCAGTTCGCCGCACTGACCGGTTTCAGTGGGTGCGCCGCACGCTCCATTGCGCAGCGACTTGGGACATTCCAGATGGTTGAATAGACGGGTAAGAATTGCACGCGGCGCGCCATGGGCGCGGCTGAACCACGCGGCTGGAAAACGGCGCGCCAAGGCCACGACCGCGCGGCGGGTTAGAATGGGAAGCCACAGCGCTTGTTTAAGCACCCATTCCCACGCGCGCCACGAGGCGCGCACGAGGGGATTGCGGTGGGCACGCAGGGGGCGGAAAATCTCGCGGTCGAAGAAATTTGCCTCCAGTTGGCGCTTGCCCACAAAGCTTTTGCCCATCGTGCAGGTGAATTGCCATGCGCCGCTGATTCCGCACGGGCCACCGCACAACACCTGACCAAAGAAGGGATGCTTGAAGGAAAACTCGCCCAGCACCGCCAAGCTGTACCAGAACGGGTGGCGTTCCAGCAGACGCGCGAAGCGGTGTCGGCGCGCGCCTTCGTCAAAGACGATCGCCAGAGGCCGCTGAGGCTCCAACAAATCCTCCGGCGCCAAATGCAAGTTGATCTCGAGGTCTGCCTGAGCGCGGGCCTGCGCGATAGCTTGACTGTTGGGCTCCCATCCTTGGGGCTGGCAGAGCAGGCGCAAATCCAACAACGGATAGCCTTCCGCGACCGCCAGCGCTTGGGCTAGGGTTTGAATATCGTCGGGCAGGGTGGGATGGGGGCGGAAATCGGAGGCAAGTTCGCTCACCATCAGCAGCTGGGGTGTGCGGGTGACCGCGCGCTCGAGCAGGACGGGGCGGCGCAAGCCGCTGGGCGTGCCCGCGGCCGGGGCGAAGCCGAATGGCATCAGGGCATGGCGCACCACGCCGAGCTGGTGGCTGAAGGCCTCTGCGTGAAGCGCGGAGCCCAAGCGCGCGCCTACTTCAAACATCGCTGCCATCGCGCACCTCGCTGCCGCTGGGGCGCACTAGGGCGCTTAGGCGGCGCAGTTCGCGGCCGTTGCGCGGCACAAACAGTAAGCCGCTGACCATTGGATACTCGCGCAGCATCGCGATTGCGCACTCGCTCAGCCCCACTCCCAGCTCCAGGAGCGCGGCTTCCTGGACGGCCTTGAGCACGGCAGCGGCTTCCTGGCCGCGCGCAGCGCGCCGGCGCGCACCGTCCATCGCGCGCCGGAGCGCGGGCAGCATGGCGGCCCCTCGCTCTGGCGTGAAGAAGTCGGGATAGCCCGGAATGGGGGCGATCGCGTCAAACAACTGGGTACCCAGGTGGTCGTCATCGTGATCGTCCAACTGAGCGACCAGCCGAACCACGTTGCGTTCTAGCTTGCCGTAGGCGGCGATCAGCGCGGCGGGCATCAGGACGCCCGGGGCGCGCGCCAAGCTGGCAATCTGGCTGAGCGTGGCCAGGGGAAAAACCTCCGGGATGAGGCGTACGCGCCCATCTCGATTATCATGCGCGATCAGATCGAGGACCGCCCGGCCTCGTTCCAGATCGTACACCGGCTGCGTGAAAAGAACATCGACGCCGGCGCTGTATTTGAGCCACACGTCGCGCTTGACCCGAGCCTCTAGGGTGGGAATGCCGGTCCATGACATCGCCCCTGCCACCAGGATGCGCGAGCCGCGCGCCAAGGCCCGGCCGTCGACGCCTTCGCCGTTGCGCATTCGGTCGGCGATCCGGATCCCGTGAACCGAATCCAGCCACCATTGCCCGTCGCGCTCGAAATCACCGGTGAGAATGAAGAAGTTGGCTACGCCGCGGTCTTCAAAGGCCTGGATATCCCGCTCTAAGTCGCGTCCTTTGCGCCCGCGCATCTCCAACGTGACCACCAGACGATCGGTCTGTAGGCTCTCCAGCAAAGGGGATTCGAGCAGCTCGCGGCTGCGCCAAAAGCGCGGGTTAGCCAGTCGGGCCGAGGTCAGCGACAGCGCATCGACGTGACTTTGCATTTGGAATAGGCGTCGGCGCAGTTGCTCCACGGATTGGCCGCGCGGCAAATCCACCTCCGCCAGCAGTACGAACTCGCCGTCCTCCAGGCGATGGGTCAGGGTGGGCAAGCGCAGGCGCAGACGCGCCAGCCCCTCGTCGGCCGCTTCCGGTTCGATTAAGTCGAGAGCCGGAGTCTGCAGGGGCCGATGATCGAGGAAGGCTTCCAGGTCGCGTAAATCTTCGGCGGTTAAATCCACCTGGATACTCACCCGCCGCTCGCCCTGGCAATAAAGCACTTCGGCCAGCAGCGCGGCCAGCTTGACGAAGATGCTTTGGGCGTGAGGATCGCGGCCGGCGCCATGATAGTAAAACTCGCGCATCAAGGCGGCCAGCGGCAGCGATTGGTCCAGCCGCGTGCTCCAGTCGTGGTCGCGCAGCAGCCGACCAAGAGCGGCGGGCAGGTCACGCAAATTGTTGCGCATCCGGCGCGGTAAGCCGGGGATAGTCAGGTCGCCCAACCGGGTGGCATCGATGCCGGTGAGCTGCTGGAGCAGGTCGCGCGAAAGGGTCGCGCTCTGGCCCTGGCGCTGGCGTACGCCAAGAGTGTAGGAGGAGGTAGCTTCGCCCAGGGTCAACTCCACGGGATGGTAACTGCATTCGAAGCCAGCCTCGCTCAGCACCTGCACCAACAGAGCGCCGTTGGTGCCCACCCACACCCCGTTATCGTACTTGGCCAGCTCCGCCCAGCGCTGGCAGAACTCTATTGGCCGCTGCAGAAAAATGTCGGTGAAACAAGCGTAGCCCCGCTCGGGATGAAGCAGGCCGATGTCCGCGGTCAGGGTGGCCAGGGCAGTGTCGCTGGTGACAAAGCGCACGCGCGTCAATTGTGCCATCTCCCGCGCGAGTAGGGCACCATAGCGATGGACGGTGGCCAGCTCGCAGGGTTCATAAGCTTCGTCGAACTTGACCGCTTGCCAAAGCGCGCTCCAGAAATTGATGAAACGGGTCTGCTGGTCGGGGCTGAAGCTGCCCGCGTCCTTTTGTCCCTCAATAATCGCCATCAGTTCGGCCAGCGTCATCGCATGCTGACGTTGGAGCTCGGCGAGCCGCGCGCTGGCTACGATCGCGCGCACTTTGACCTCGTAAAAGCGGCCGTCGTGCTTGGCGAACAGGCGGGTGGGAAGCTGATCGAAAAAGTTGGCGTGGCGGAAATAGATAAAGCGCTGGCGCAGATCGACGAAGCTGCCGTCTTCGCGGGCCAGCTTCGGCTCCGGATTGGCGCTGAGATCCCAAAACAGGATCTCCAGCCGCCGCGCGGAATCGGCGTTGAGGCCCAGATAGCCGCGCCCTTCCAGCTCCCGGCGCGCCAATTCCAGCACTTGCGGCGAGACGTCGGAGAGCACCACGTGCATGCGGCGGAAGTAGGCCGGGTAATGGCGGAACAAGTAATCAAGCACGCCGGCGGTAAATTCGCCGGAGCCTGGCGCCTTTTCGTGCATCCACAGCTCTTCGTCCGCTGCCAGAGTGCCCTCCCGCTCCAGCTCGTGCACGTGGGAGGCGAAATTCTCGGCCGCCTCGTCGATAAATTCTTGATGATGGGACTCGGATTTGCCCTTGGGTAGGGCACGCTGATAGCTCTTTCCGGTCACCCGCTCCCAGATTCCCAGATAGCGCCAGAAGGCCTGGTTGAAGCGCCACACCACGCTTTGGTCGTAGGCCACGAAGGTGGGGTCCAGCGCGACCCCGTGCGTGCGCTCCAGGGCCTGCTCCAGCGCGGCGCGCAGGCGCGCTCCGAAAGCCGGCGTGCCCTCCAGTTGGGCTACATCGATGGTGGCGGTGTCAAAACCCAGTGGCAGGCGGACCGGCGGGCTGAAGGTGTTGTGGTCGGCCCAGCGCTCGATCTGCCAGCACAGGCGCCCGCGCTCGGGATGGGTACCAAAGGCGCGCAGCTCCTGGATGACGTCGCGATATTGGCCAAAGGACAGATTGCCTTTGGGGTCGTTGAACTCCACCCTTCCGTCCAGCGCCCGGCCCGCGTGTACGCCAAAGCGCGCTTCCAGTAGTGTCGCTGCCTCGGCGAAATCGCCTACCAGCAGCAGGTCTTCGAGCAAATGGTCGGGCGCGTTTCGCGGCACTCCAATGCGTCGGGTGGCGCGCGCCGCGGGCAGCCCTTCCAACTCCGGGCGGCCTTCTTTGAGCGCTACTTTGAGACTACTCAGCGCAGGGCGCTCAGCCGCCGGCATAATCGCGATCAGGCGAGAATAGATAGCCTTAATCAGGCCGAAATCGCCGGCGATGGTGGCTTTCCCCCGGCGCAGGCGAGCGCGCAGCTTGCGCGCGGCTGGATCGACTTCGGTGGCTGCGCCGATTCGGAGCACACCGCCGCCCTCATCGGCTTGCGGGTGCAGGACGCTGAGCCATCGAGCCATCACAAACGCTTTAGCGTAGCTGGTTGGGCAGCTCTTGGCGCTGAGCTAACAGATCCTGGCGCGCCAGCCGCGCGCCCTGAGCCATCGCCGCCAGCTTGGCGTAGGCCAGGCTGCGATCGAGCAGGACCAGGCCGCAATCCGGGCCCAGCCACAGTTTGTCGGCGGCGATGTAGTCCAAAGCTTGCAACACGGTATGACGAATCCGCTCGGGGTCTTCGACCTGATGAGAACCGATGTCGATCACCCCAAAGATGACTTCCTTGTCTCGACACAACTTAAGCAAGGACGGATTGAGGTGGGGCGCGGCGCATTCCAGCGAGAGCAGGTCGAAGCCCGAATCGACCAGGTAGGGCAACAGCTCTTCGTAGCCGTGCTCGCGCACCTTGGTGCCGTCGCTCGGGTAGCCGTAGCAGACGTGGACGGCCGTGCGAGCGGTGATTCCCTGCAGGCAGCGGGCCAATGCCGCCAGCCCCCATTGGCGTACCCAGGCCGGGTAACGGGTGAAGGCCGGTTCGTCGATTTGAACCACGTCGCAGCCCGCCGCCACCCACTCGCGCAACTCCGCATTGATCGCCGCCGCCAAATCCATGGCCAGGGTCTGACGATCGCCGCGGTAGTATTCATCCACGCTGGTGTCGATAAGCGTCATGGGCCCGGCGATCGCGGCTTTGATGGGCAGGTCGGTATTGGCGCGCAAAAAGCGGACGTCATCCACCGCCAGCGGCTGCTCGCGGCGCACTGGCCCGACAATCCGCGGCATCGCGACCTGATGGCGGCTGCCGCGCAGCGGGCGGGCCACCGGGTGCTCGAAATCAAAACCACCCAAGCGCCGACTGAAGTAAAAGACGAAGCTGTCGCGGCGCTGTTCGCCGTCACTAATGAGGTCCAAGCCCAAGCGCTCCTGAGCTCGGATAGCCAGAACGGTGGCGTCATCCTGGCCCTCGCTGAGGATGTCGGCACGCAGATGCCATCCGCCGAACAAGATGCCGTGTGGATCGGATAGCCACAGGGGGCGCGGGTAGCTCCCGACCACGGTAGTGCGGATCGCGGCGGCGCTCATCGTGGGTTAATCTCGGCTGGTGAAAAATTGCTCACGAGGTCGAGTATCTTCTTCTTCGCGCAATAATCCAAGTCCTCCCGGCCTTTTGGAGCTACATTCTTGCGTGCTGCGCTAACGCGGCTTGAGCAGCTCTCGGGTTTCCCGCACGATACTCTCCGCGCCCACCGCGACATGGCGCGCATCGCCGGCCACCGTGACGAAACCAAAGCCCATGTTGATAGCGCGTGCGGCGTAGCGGCTGGAAGTGGTATGGATTCCCGGCACTTTGCCGCGCGCGTTGGCCTTGCGCGCGATATCTTCTATCAGCCGTAGGAAGTCGGGCTCCTCGCGATCCATCCCGGGCGCCATCCCTAGGGCGATGCCCAGATCGGCGGGACCGATGTAAATCCCGTCCAGAGTTTCGACCTCCAAAATTTGATCCAATTCGGCGATTGCGCCGGCGGTCTCGATCATCCCCAGCGCCAGCACCGCCTCGTTGGCGCGCGCCGCATAGTCACGCCCGTACACCATCGGTGCCCGCAAGGGGCCGAAGCTGCGGTTGCCCATGGGATGATAGCGGCAGCCGGCGCCGAATCGGCGCGCCTCGGCGGCGTTTTCGATAAGCGGACAGATCACCCCGAGCACGCCCAGGTCGAGCATCCGTGTGACGAAAGTCGGGTCGGAACTAGGAACCCGTACCACTGGCACCACGTCGGTGGCGGTCAGTGCGCTGACGATTTCCAGCACGTTGCGGTAATCCATCACGCCATGCTGCATGTCGATGGTAAGCGCGTCATAACCGGCACGCGCCATGATTTCGGCGGCGATCGATGTCGGCATGCTCAACCAGCCGTTAAGGGTCGGGGTTCCGGCCCGCCAGCGTTCGCGCACCAGATTTCTCAGCGGTAACAGCGGCATCGAAAAACCTCCCGTGGGCCGGAGCGGACCGGCGAAGAGACGTAAGCTGGCACTGTAACTTTTGCCCGCCGCCCGCTTCAAGTCTGGCTCGCCGCGAGTAATACCGGCGCAGGCCGAGCTAGCTAGGTTGCTCGGCCAAGACGCGGCGCTCTTCAGCCGGGGGCGGGCAGGGCCTATAGTTAAGGTATCTTTCGCGCGGGGTTGTGCATTGAAACCAGCCAAATGGACCACGATCGCAAGCCAGCCGGTTTTCAGCACCCCGATTTTTACCCTCCACCAGCATCGCCGCCGTCACCATCGCCACGGCGAACACGACTTCTGGGTCATGGAATGCGGCGACTGGGTCAACATCATTCCCATCACCCGCGAGGGACAGGTGGTGATGGTGCGCCAGTACCGCCACGGCACCGAGGACCTGACCCTGGAGATTCCCGGTGGCATGATGGATCCGGAGGATGGCACGGCGCTGGCGGCGGCGCGGCGCGAGATGTGGGAAGAGACCGGCTACGACAGCCCGGAGATAAGCGAACTGGGCCGCGTGCGCCCCAACCCCGCGATTCAGACCAACTATTGCCATTCCTTCCTGGCGCGTGACGCGCGCCTGACCCGCAGGCCGCGGCTTGATGGTACCGAGGATATCGAGGTGGTGCTGGTTGGGCGCGAGGAGATTGCGGGGTTAATCGTGCGGGGCGAGATCAGTCATGCCCTGGTGATCACGGCTTTCGCCTTTCTGGATCTTTATCATCCGGCCTCCCGCCAGGTTTAAAGGAGCATTTTACGATGGCACAGGAAGCGGCGTCAGGAGTGCGCGATCCGGCGATAATCCGTGGCTATCACGCGCACGTTTACTTCAATCCCGATCAGGTGGAGACGGCGGCAAAAATCCGCCAACTGGTGGCCGGCGCCTTTCCCTTGGCGCGGCTGGGGGGATGGCGCCCACAGCCGGTCGGGCCCCATCCCAAGGCGATGTACTTGATCGAATTCAAACCCGATGAATTCGCCCGGATCATTCCCTGGCTGATGCTCAATCGCAGCGGCTTAACCGTGATGGTTCATCCCTTCACCGATGACGGCGGGCAGGACCATTCCGCCAACACGCTGTGGCTGGGCGAGCAGTTTCAGCTCAAGACCGAGGGGTTGTAAGACGCTTGGGCGCAGGCCGACTGGCTCCAGCGGCGGCAAAAGCGCCAGGCCGGCCAGGTACTTACACCCAATAGTGCTGCGCCGACCAACTGAAGCAGGCCATGGGTGCTGCCCAGCGCGACCGTGAAGGTCAGGCCCCAGACCAAGAGGGGAGCAATCACCAGCACGGCCAGTACTCCTGTGCCGCCGGGAATGGTGAACAGACCAAGGCGTTGTGGAAACAGCCGGCGCAGGCGAATCAGCGCCGCCAGCTCCAGCATCAGCCCAGCCATATAAAAGGTGACGTCCAGCAGCACCAAGAGGCCGAAGCCTAGCGGCATCAGGACGGTGCAGACCCCGCACCACGCTACAATCGCGACCCATGGCGTAAGGGTGCGCTTGCCCAACGTGCTCAAGCCGCTGGGCAGGTAACCCTCCAGGGCCAGGATGAAAGGCAGGCGCGATACCCATAGCATCGCGGCCTGAAAAATCGCCAGCGCGCTTACCATCCCACCCAGCGCCAAAGCGCGCCCCAGCAGATGGCCGCCCACCCGTTGGCCGATCTCGGCCAAGGCTCCGCTATGCCATGCCGCGGAATTACCCATTACGGCGCCGCCCACGGCAACCGGGAGCAGATACCCCAGCACCACCATCGGCAGGACGATCGCCATCGCGGCCAGATAGGTTCGGCGAGCGGTCTTGATCTCCTCTGCCACGACACTGAGATTCTCCCACCCGCTGAAGTTCCAAATCACGACCACCAAAGTCATTCCCAAGGCGTGATATCTGCCGCTGGCCAAGGTTTCGGCCGGTGGCGGCAGGGGATGCTTGAGCAGTAGCGCGCCGCCCGCCATCACCATCGCCAGCAAGGGTGTGAGGAGCAGGGCGCACAAGGCAATCGAGGTGCGCCCCACCAACTTGACCCCAATGATGTTGAGAAGGCCGCAGCTCCAGACCATCAGCAGCGCCAGCGCCAGTTGAGCGCGGGCGGTGAGCGGCCAGATGAAGGCCAAGTAAGAGGCGAACAGGACCGGGTAGAGGGTCATGTCAACCGCGGTGTACAATAAGGTAAAATAAGCTTCGGCAAAACCGGCGAAACTACCCAAGCCTTCGCGGACCCAGACGTAAAAGCCGCCTTCGACTGGGAATAGGGTGGTTAGTTCGGCCGCCATCAAGGCGGTGGGTAGGCTGACGGCGAGGGGAACCAGCAGGCATAGCAACAGGGTGAGACGTACGCCGCCCCAGCCGATCGCCTCCTCGATTCCGTAAGCGCCGCCGCTGATGGCGAGATACATGACGGCGACCAGCGCCAACAAGCCGATCTGCTTGCCTCCCAGTCGGGGTGTTCGCGGTGCGGGCTTGCGGGAGGCTTTGCGGCTGAGCGGTTTTATCTTCACTGTTAAGGCGAGAGCGCAGCGCGCGCGCCGAAAGTCTGAAGCCTAAGTGGGTTAGAGTCAACGGAAAGGGGGTGCGGGCTAGGTTCAGCATAAATGGTACACGAAGAAGACGCGTCGAAGTTCCAAGCCGGGCTTAAGCCTGATCGCATTGACCCTGCCAAAGGCCTATGTTAACTCTGTTTTTTCGATCGCGAGTTGAATCGCTCCATGAAATTGCGCGGGACAGTTACCCTAACCGTGCTGTTCGCAGCCCCGGCGCTTTTAGCGGCCTGCTCGACAGTCAGCTACTTTTCCAACACGCGGCCCAGCGCCGCCGCCACCGCGGCCACCCAGGATACCCCCTTTGGCGGGCTGCCCGCGGTCACCCCGCCCGCCAACGCCCGGGCGATGGGCGATTTTCTCAAGGCTGAATACGCCAGCAACCAGGGCGATCGTAAGGCCGCGATGGGCTTTTACGAGGATGCCGTACGCGACGACCCCACTAATGCCACCTTGCGCGTGCGCCTGGCCACGCTGTATGTGCGCGACGGGCAACTTCCCCAAGCCTTGGCGCAAGTCAATCGGGCGCTTGAACTTGACCCCACGCTGGTGGACGCGCGTCTGTTGGCGGCGGGACTGGATTCAGCCACGGGGGACAATGCGACCGCGGCCAAGCAATACGAACAGGTACTCAAGACTGATCCGAAGAACCAGGAAGCTTATCTCTATCTGGGCACTTTGTACGCCAAGCAGGGCAATTACAAGCAGGCGCTGGCAACTTTCCAGCGGATGATCACGCTGGACCCGCGTTCCTTCCTGGGCTACTACTACGCCGGTCGCGTCAGCGCGGCAGCTCAGAACTATCCCGCCGCCGACAACTACTTCCAACAAGCCTTGGTGCTCAATCCCGATTCCGAACTGGTGCTAATGGACGTGGCGCTGCTGCGCGAGTTGGAGGGCAAGACGCAGGAAGCCGAACAGATCTACCACAGAATCCTGCTCTCCAATCCCGACGACGACACCGCGCGCAAGCGCTTGGCCGAGCTGTACGTCGGGCAGAAGAAGTTCGACCAAGCCTTGGACGAATTCAAGCGGTTGGAGAAGCTGGAAACCAATCCCGAGGACACGCGGATCAAAATCGGGTTACTTTACTTCGAGCGGGGCGATTTCGAACGCGCCGCGGTCGAGTTTAACCTGGTACTGGGCGCGCAGCCCAACAATTACCGAGTTCATTATTATTTGGGCAGCGTGTATTCGGAAATGAATGAGCCCAAAAAGGCCGAAGCCCAATTTCAGCAAATCCCGCCCAACGCTGACCACTTCGTCGAATCGCGGGTCCATCTGGCCTACCTGTACGACAAGGACAAACAGTACGACGAGGCGATCGCGGTACTGAAGCAAGCCTTGGAGAAAAAGCCCAACGACGCCGAGTTGATGGGGTTCATGGCCGGGATTTACCGTGAAAAGAAGGACTTGCCCGACGCGATCGCGCTGTTGCAGAAGATGACGGTCGCCGACCCCAAGAACGACAAGTTTCATTTCACCCTGGGCGCGCTCTATGACGAAGACAAGCAGCAGCAGGAAAGTATCGCCCAAATGAAGGAAGCCATCCGCCTCAATCCCAGCAATGCGCAGGCGCTCAACTACTTGGGCTATACTTACGCCGAGATGGGCACCAACCTGAGCGAGGCGGAGAAGCTGGTGCGGCGAGCGATCGACCTGGAACCTCAGGACGGCTTTTACATCGATAGTTTAGGCTGGGTCTATTATCGGCAGGGGCACTACCGGGAGGCGGCCAAGGAATTGGAACGGGCGGTGGACTTGACCGACGACGATCCCACCATCACCGAGCATCTGGCGGATACCTATGAGAAGTTAGGCAAGTACGAGGCTGCCAATCATCTCTACAAACAAGCCTTGGCCAAGTCCCAGGAAAGCGATCAAGTCCAGCGCTTGCGTCTCAAACTGCAATCCCTGCGGGCCGAGCAGCACGTCCAACAGTAGTTGCCGACCGCGGCGCGACGCCGCTGCGCGCTGGTTCCCGAGCCTGCTGTGGATACCGATGCTGGCATGGTTGGCGTGGAGCTGCGCGGTTACCGCGCCCGCGCCCATAGTCGCCCCGGCCGCCGCGACCTCGGCCGACGCCGCGCAGGCGCAGGGGTTGACCCGCGACTTGCTCGCCCGCGAACGGCGATTGGTTGGCCTTCAAACCGACGCCGTGATGAGGTATCAGGCCGCCACCGGAAGCTTGAAGGCGCGCGAAACCATCAGCGTGCGGCGCAGTGGACGCTTGCGGGTGGAAGTAATGTCGCCCTTCGGCCCGGCCTTGGTGCTGGCCGCCAGCGGTGGTCAGCTGGGAATCTACGACCCCGGCCAGAACGTTTTTTATCGCGGGCGCGCCGATGCCGCCACGCTGGCGCGGTTCGTGCGGATCCCGATGGATCCCGGGCCGGCGGTGCGTCTACTGCTCGGCCTCATGCCGCAGGAACTCGCGCCCGACAGTATCCCCAGTTCGGTTCGGCGTCAGGATGACTTGTTGGTGGCCGACTACCGCTTGGCGAGTGGCGGGACCGAGGAGTTGGGCTTTAGCGGAGGTCATTTGGCGTTGGTGCGCCTGAGTGGAGTGGGCAGGCAAGCGGGTTACCAGGTTCGCTACAGCGACTACCTCGACATCGGCGGCTTGCAGTTCCCCCATCATTTGCAGGCTGAATTTGCAGCCGCCGGCGCTCGTCTGGATGTTCGTTACGAGCGTCCGATCGTCAATCCCGCGCTGTCCGACGCGCTGTTTGTGCTGGCGCCCGGCGCCGGCGCGCGGGAGGTAAACCTGGATTCCGCCGGCGCCGGCATGGGGAGCAATGGCTGAGCATCCAAGCCTACGCCGCCTACTGGCGCTGACGATCCTTGTAGCCGTGAGCGCTGGTTGTCACATTCGCCGGCCCACCGACCATCACGAGCGCGATCAGATCCTGTATTCTAACGTGGGCAGCGATCCACGCACCTTCAATCCGCTGCTGGTTACCGACGCCGGTTCGGGTGCGGCGCTCGGCAACCTGTTCGAGGGCTTGGTGCGGATCAACCCCGAGACCACGTTGCCCGAGCCCAATCTGGCACAAAGTTGGGAAATCGCGCGTGACGGCAAAAGTATCGTTTTCCATCTTCGCCACGGCGTGAAATGGCAGGACGGCGCACCCTTTACCGCCCATGATGTAGTCTTTACCCTACGCGCGATTTACGATCCCCGCGTGCCCAACAGCGAGCGCTCCACCCTGCTGGTCGACGGCCAGCCGATCGTGGCCCAGGCGCTGGACGATTACACGGTACGGATGACGATGGCGCGGCCGTTCGCTCCGCTGCTTTACGCGGTGGGCTTCGATATTCTGCCCGCGCACATTCTGGAGCCGGCGCTGAAGGCGGGTAAATTCACTCAAACCTGGGCGATCGACACCCCACCGGCCAAGATTGTCGGCTTGGGCAGTTTCGAGCTGACCCGTTATGTGCAGGCGCAATATCTACAGTTCGCCCGCAATTCTGACTACTGGATGCGCGCGCCCGACGGCTCGCGCCTACCGCGCCTGCATGGGGAAACCGACCTGATCATTCAGGATCACAACGCCGCCTACCTGCGCTTTCTTTCCGGCCAATTGGACGTTTACGATCCGCTGCCTGAAGAGGTCCTTGATCTGCACGTCAAAGCGGCTGGCTTGGGCGTCACCTTGCGTCAGATTGGTTTAGATACCGGCTCGCTGTTCTTCGCCTTCAACCGCAATCCGCGCCATTTCATTCATGACGGCGTCACCGACCCACGGCTGCGATGGTTCACCGACCTCAACTTCATGCGCGCCTTGGCCCATCTGGTGGATAAGCAGGGGATGATCAACCTGGTCTTTCATGGCCTGGGCAAGCCGGCGATCTCCGATATTTCCCCCGAGAACAAGGTTTTTCACAATCCCAATCTTAGCAACTACACCTACGATCCCAAGTTGGCGGCGCGGCTGCTGGACGAAGCGGGCTATCGTCTGATAGCGCCGCACGTGCGCGCCGATCCGCAGGGCCATCCCTTGATTTTCAATTTGATCACCAATGCTGGCAATCCCAGCCGTGATCAAATCTGCATAATCTTCAAGCAGGACCTCGCTAATGTCGGGATTACGGTGAACTATCGCCCGTTGGAATTCACCACCTTGGTGGACAAGTTGGATACGACTTTTGATTGGGACTGCGTGTTGATCGGCTTTACCGGTACGATCGATCCCAACGATGGCTCCAATTTTTATCGCTCCTCGGGCAACCTCCATCTCTGGGACCCGAATGAACCTCATCCGGCGACGCCATGGGAAGCGGAAATCGATCGGCTGCTGGACCAGGGGGCGAGCGAGATGGACGTCAAGAAGCGCGCGCTCTATTACTGGCGCATACAGCAAATTCTGCACGACCAGTTGCCCATTATCGAGACTGTGCGCCAGGAAGAGTACTCGGCCTACAAAAACGCGTTGGAGAATTATCGGCCCACGGTCTGGGGGCTGTATCAGCCCGAATATATTCAGTTTCGGGCACAATAGGCGGCGATCGCGGTGGCGCGCTTTATCGTCAAACGGCTGCTGGGCATGATCCCGCTTCTGCTGGGCGTGACCTTCATGTCCTTCCTGGTAATGTCGCTGGTGCCCGGCAATTTTCTCTCCAACCTCAAGATGAATCCGGCCATCTCGCCCCAGACGATCCATCAGATGGAGGTTCAGTTCGGGCTCAACCAGCCCTTGATGGTGCGCTACTTCAAATGGCTGTGGAATGCGCTGCATCTGGATTTTGGAATTTCACTCGCCTATCGGGTCAGCGTGGTTAACCTAATCGCGTCGCGCGCGCTCAACACCATGATCCTGGCGGGGACCAGCATGCTGCTGTCATGGGCGCTGGCGATTCCGATCGGAATCGTGGTCGCGGTGCGTCAAAACTCGATTTGGGATCGGGTGCTGTCCTTCCTGGCCTTCTTCGGCATGTCGCTGCCCAATTTCTTTTTCGCCTTCTTACTGATGTTCTTGGCCTTACGCACGGGTTGGTTTCCGATCGGCGGCACCTTCTCGCCCGATTACGATCGGCTGGATGCCTGGAGCAAGCTGCTCGATCGCACCGACCATCTGATTCTGCCGGTAATCGTGCTGGGCACGGCAGGGATGGCGGGTTTGATGCGTCTGATGCGCTCGCAGATCCTGGAGATCAAAAATTCCGAGTTCGTGCGCACCGCGCGGGCCAAGGGGCTGCCCGAGCGGGTCGTGCTCTACAAGCACGTGCTGCGCAATGCGCTTAACCCCTTCATCACGTTGGCCGGTTACAGCCTGGCCGATCTGCTGGGCGGAGCCGCGCTGGTCGAAGCCGTAATGAATCTGCAGGGGTTGGGTTTGCTTCTGCTGGACGCGGTGCGCTCACTGGACGTTTACCTAGTGATGGGTTCGGTGCTTAGCGGCACCCTGCTCCTGCTGCTGGGCAATCTGCTTGCCGACGTGGCTCTGGTTGCGGTCGATCCGCGGGTAGATTTTGGCTCGCTGGGGGGCTCCTCGTGAGTTTCCCGCGGCCCATGCAGGTTTGGCGCGCTTTGAGGCGGGAATGGCGGCTCGCTTCCTGGCCGGTACGGATTTCCGTCGCCTTGCTCCTGCTGTTCTACCTGATGGCGGCCGGTGCGCCGGCGCTGGCGCCCTACAATCCCACCTATCAGAACCGGATGTTGCCCGACTGCCAACCGATGGAGTTGCATCTGGCGGCGCCGGCGGATTGGAGCCACGGACTGCTCTACACGTACCCAATGGTGCTTGATGCCAGCGATCCGCTGGAGCGCCATTATCGACCCGACCGTGCGCATAGGGTCTACCTTCATTTCTTCACGCGCGACCGATTGCTGACCACCGCCGCCGGCGCGCCCCCGTATTTCCTTGTGGGAAGCGATGAATTGGGACGCGATCTGGCCTCGCGCATCATCTACGGCTCGCGTATCAGCATGTGCGTAGGTCTAGTAGGAGTGGCGATCAGCTTTAGCCTCGGGATCCTGGTGGGCACTTTAGCCGGGTACCTGGGCGGCCTGCCCGACAACCTGATCATGCGTTGGACCGAGATTGAAATGTCGTTACCCTCCTTCTATTTTCTGCTCGCCCTGGCGGCGGTCATTCCCCCCGGCTTGAGTTCGGGTGAGACTTTTTTCGTGATCGTGGCGATTATGAGCGTGATCGGTTGGGCCGGGTTGGCGCGTGTGATTCGCGGGATGGCGGCCTCGGTGCGCTCGCGCCCGTACGTCGAGGCGGCCCGCGCGCTGGGCGCCTCAACCCCGCGTATCATGCTGCGCCACTTGATTCCGTCGCTGCTGGGTTATGCGGTGGTGGCGGCCACGCTGTCGATACCCGGCTTTATTCTGGGCGAAAGCGCGCTTTCGCTGTTGGGCTTGGGGATTCAGGAGCCGGCGGCTAGTTGGGGCAATATGCTGGCCGAGGCGGAAAAAGTGCAGAACCTGATGCGCTATCCGTGGATTTTGATTCCTGGCCTGTTCATTTTCCTGACCGTGATGTCCTTCAATTTTTTGGGCGACCATTTGCGCGACCGGCTGGATCCGGCCAATTGATGAAGCCGCCGCGCCGCGATTGCTCCCCGCACTGGAGCCGGGCTCGCACCCGATGATAGCCTGAAACTCGAGATGCAACCGTTACTGGAAATCCGCGATCTGCGCACCTCCTTCAGCACCGAGGCGGGGAAAGCACGCGCGGTGGACGGGGTCAGTTTCACCGTCGGCGCCGGTCGCCTGATGGGGTTGGTGGGTGAGTCGGGATCGGGCAAGACGGTCACCGCGCTGTCGATCATGCGCTTGTTGCCTGAGAATGCGAGCATCCAGGGCGGTCAAATCCTGTTCGAGGGACAGGATCTGTTGAGCTTGTCAGAGGAGCGGATGCGCCATGTTCGGGGCGCCGGTATCGCGATGATTTTTCAGGAGCCGATGACCTCGCTCAATCCGGTCTTTACCATCGGTAGCCAGATTGGCGAGGCGATCCGGCTCCATCAGAATAAGTCGCGGGCCGAGGCCCGCGCGCAGAGTATCGAGATGCTGCGGCTGGTCAAAATCGCCGATCCCGAACGCCGTATCGATGACTACCCTCATCAGTTATCAGGTGGGATGCGCCAGCGGGTAATGATCGCGATGGCGCTATCGTGCAATCCCAAACTGTTGATCGCCGACGAGCCTACCACCGCGCTGGATGTGACTATCCAGGCCCAGATCCTCGATTTGATAGCCGAGCTGCGCGAGCGGCTGGGACTGTCGGTGTTGCTGGTGACCCACGATCTGGGGATCGTGGCCCAATATGCCGACGACGTGACGATTCTATACGCCGCCAAAGTGATGGAACGGGCGCCCGCGCGCCAGCTCTTCGAAAACCCGCTCAATCCCTATACCCGCGCGCTCCTGCAATCGATCCCGGGCTCGGGAGCCACTCGCCATCGCCGGCTCAAGGCTATTCCGGGGAGTATTCCCAGCCTGCTCCATCCACCCAGCGGCTGCCGATTCCACCCCCGCTGCGAGGCGGCGGTGGCCGACTGCATGCGCATCGAACCACCCCTTGAGGAGAAGCGGCCCCACCACTATGTCGCCTGTATCAGGGTCTGAAATCGTAGCCTCGCCTGCGGCGCGGCCTGGGCGGATCGCGCCCTTGGTCGAGACGGTCGCGTTATGCAAGGAATTTGCGGTTGGCACCCAAGGGCTGTTCACCAGGCGGCGGCTCGCAGTCAAGGCAGTCGACGGCGTTAGTCTGCAAATTCGGCCCGCCGAAACGCTGGGCCTGGTGGGTGAATCGGGTTCGGGGAAATCGACCCTGGGCCGGCTCATTTTGCGCTTGATCGAACCCACCTCGGGCAGTGTGCGCTTTGACGGCCTGGAATTGGCTGGATTGAAGCGGGCCGAGTTGCGCGCGCTGCGCCGACAAATGCAACTGGTTTTTCAGGATCCCTACGCTTCGCTCAACCCCCGGATGACGATCGAGGCGATTGTGGGCGAAGGGATCGATATTCATCGCTTGGCGCGGGGCGCTCAACGGCGTCGGCGTCTGGTCGAGTTGCTACGGATGGTGGGCTTGGAGGAGGAAAGCTTAGGCCGCTACCCGCACGAATTTTCTGGCGGTCAGCGCCAGCGAATTGGCATCGCCCGCGCGCTAGCGGTCAATCCTCGCTTCCTGGTTCTGGACGAGCCCGTCTCCGCCCTCGACATGTCGATTCAGGCGCAAATTATCAACCTGCTCCAGGACCTGCAGGAAGAGCTCAAGCTGACCTACCTGTTTATCGCCCACGACTTGCGGGTGGTCGAGCATATCAGCCAGCGGGTTGCCATCATGTACCTGGGCAAGATCGTCGAGATCGGTAGCCGCGAGCAGATCTATACCACCCCTCGCCATCCTTATACCCAGGCGCTGCTGGCCGCAGTGCCATCGATCGATGCGGTAGGGCAACCGCGACACCTCGAGCTGCCGGGCGAGGCACCCAGCCCGATCAACCCGCCTAGCGGTTGCAGCTTCCATCCGCGCTGTCCCTACGCTCGGGATATCTGCCGCAAGGACAGCCCCGCGCTTATCGAAGGCAGCAGCGGGCAGGCGGTTGCCTGCCACGTGTTCCCGGCGCAGTGACAAGCGCTTGCCCGTGCAATAGACTACTGGCGTGCGGCCGAAGTCATTATGAGCAACCGCGAAACGGATTCAAGCCCGCTCCCCGTGGCAGAGCTGGGCGCGGGATGGCACGCCGAGCGGGCCCGGGTCGCGGTGGGGCGCAACGTTACCGTCTCGGGGCGGCTTATCTTTCAGGAGCCGGTGCGGATCGAGGGCACCTTTAAGGGCGAGGTGCAGTCCAGCGACTTGGTGGTGATTGCCGCCGAGGCCAAAATCAGCGATGGGCGAGTGAAGGCCCATCGTTTGCTGGTATTGGGGCGAGTGGAGGGCGACGTCGAGTCAGAGCGGGTCTTCCTAGGGCCCGCGAGCGTGGTCACAGGCAATATCCGTGCCGCTTATCTGACCATTTGCGAAGGTGCCGAGTACAACGGCGCGGTGCAGATGGCGGGTGGGCGCGAGCTGCGCCCCGAAGATGCCGCCGCCGTCCGTGGCGGACGGGGCTAGCCTAGCTAGCCGAGGCAATACGGGCGGCCTTGCCGCGCAGGGCGCGCAGGTAATACAAACGGGCGCGTCGTACGCGACCTCGGCTGAGCACTTGGATGCTCTCGATGCGACTGGAATTAAGCGGGAAGATCCGTTCGACCCCAATGCCGTAGGATACCTTGCGCACGGTGAAGGTGGTGCGGGCTCCTGCCCGGTTGATACGGATTACCACGCCCTCGAAAGCCTGGATACGCTCCTTTTCGCCCTCAATGACGCGCACTTGCAGCCGAACCGTGTCACCGCTGCGAAAAGCGGGCAAGTCGGACTTGATCGTCGGTTCTTCGATTTTCCTAATCACGTCGTTCATGGGTGCAACCCCTGTCGTGCAAGTTGTCAAGGCTATCCGAAGCGAGTTCTCCAAACAACCCGCCTGATCTGCCCGCCGAAGCTGAGGGTAACCGAAATGGTGATCGTCCCGTACGATTTTTTTGAGGCGATCTTGCGAGCTCAAGACAACGCGCCCCAGGCGGGCAGGGGGCGGCGCTCCGTGATCGCCGCGGCGAGCTGCGCCCCGGCCCACACGCTGAGCGCTACCCCGTGGCCGGCGTAGCCGCCGGCGGCCAGCACCGTGGGGGTATCGGGTAATGCGCACAGGAGTGGCGTCATTCGCTCCAAAAAGGCGATCGGCCCCGCCCACTGGGCGCTGAATTGAACCTGGGCGAGCGCGGGATGGAGGTTGCGCACACGATGCTTAAGCCGCGCCAAGATGGCTTGGAACTCCCGGTTCGCCAACGTCAAGTTCTCCAGTTCGTCGGGAGTGCCGAAGCTCAGTCCGGCGCCGAAGATCATTCGGCCGTCGCGCACGTAGCGGCCCCACAGATAGGGCTGATCGACAGTGTAGAAAGGGATTCCCGCCGCTAGCCCGACCTCGGCCAATAACGCCTGGTCAAGCGGCGCCGTGGCGCAGGCGTATGTGAGGGCGCTATGGACTTGGATCGGGAGGAAAGCGGCTGACCAGGCGTTGACCGCCACTACCACCCAATGGGCGCGCACGGCGCGGTCGCGCAGCCGCAGGCGCGAGGGTGCCCCGGGTGTCAGGTGCTCAACCGGGCAGTCGAAGTACAGGGCCGCGCCGGCCCGGCTGGCGGCATCGGCCAAGCCCGCCATCAGCGCCCCCGGATCGACCGCCCCCCCGGGCACCGTGCGCGCAATTCCGATCGGCTGACCGCCGTCTTCCCAGGGCAGCCAGCTCTCGCCCGCGCCGCGCCGATGTTCGATCTCCCAGCAGCCGGGCAGGCGCAAGTCGCAAGCGATTTTCTCGCGCTCAACCAGCTCGCGCATGAACTCCGCAGTCTGGCCGGTTCCCTCCACGACCGCACGCGCGGTGCCCTCCAACACGATTCCCCCGGTGCGGCCGCTGGCGCCGCCACCGAGCGCGGCAGCTTCGAGCAGGGCTGGTCTGATGCCGGCACGGGCCAGATGGTAGGCGGTGGACAAACCGGTTAAGCCACCGCCGATGATCGCGACCTCGACTTCATTAGCGAGCGAGGGCGTGGCGGCCGGCGTTTTCGCGCGCCATGGTGGTTTGCCCCATTTCCGTTCCATGCTGTTGGCCCCATTTCTCCAGATCATTGTAAGCCCTGAGGTTTAACCAGAGCTATCGCGGACGGCGAGGACGAGGGCACCCGCGTCCATTGCTCGCGGTGTGGCCAGCGGTCACAATGTGCATGAGTTACATGAGTAATTGGATCGCCGATTAGTGGCGCAATGCGGGTATCTTGAATGGAGAATGCCGGATGAGGCCGTTGTGTCGCAGCTATGTGCGCTACTCCTTGTTGGTTTTAGCCGCGGGCCTGATGGCCTGCGGACCCACGATCGCTCAGCGGCGGCGCCAGGGCTTTATCGATACCCACCCCGAGTTGTCGCCCACCCTCAAGAGCGACATTTTAAACGGTCGGGTTGTGCGCGGAATGACCATGGATGAGGTACGGGCGATTTGGGGCAGTCCGCCTCCCGATTGTGCCACCCGGACCACCGCCCTGGTCGTGATTTGGAGCTATTGCCACAAGAATCTGGCTGCTTCGACCCTGGTTTTCTTCGATAGCCACGGTCGAGTCACCAATCTGCAAATGCCCCAGCAGTAAGCTGAAATTTCGGCCGGCCAGCCTTGGCGGCTTTGACGTCATGGACGAAACGAGCGGGACTTTGCTAACTAAGAAAAGGTCGCCAGCTACCGGGCCGGCGCGGAGGTAAACCTGCCATGATGACGCGCGAAGAAAACGAGCTGCTCTGCCGGGTGGGACCGGGCAGCGTAATGGGTGAGTTTTTGCGCGAGTATTGGGTGCCGGCCGCGCGCTCGGCGGCACTGGAGGCCGACGGCGCGCCGATGCGGGTGCGGCTGTTCGGGGAAAACTTCGTGGCCTTCCGCGCCACCGACGGCCGCGTGGGTTTTTTTGACGAGGGCTGTCCCCATCGATGTACTTCGCTGGCCTTGGCACGCAACGAAGATAACGCCCTGACCTGTATCTTTCACGGCTGGAAAATTGACGTCTCGGGCAAAGTCGTCGAGGTGCCCTCCGAGCCCCCCGAGCGACGCGCTGAATTCGCCGCCAAGGTGCGAGTGCGCCATTATCCCGTGCGCGAGGCGGGCGGGATGGCGTGGGTTTATCTGGGCAAGCGCAGCGAGCCGCCGCCGTTTTACAATTTCGAATTCAACCAAATGCCCGAAAGCCAGCTGATGCCGCAGCGCGCGGTGCTCCATTGCAACTGGTTCCAGGGCATGGAAGCGGTGTTGGATTCGGCCCACGTTGGCTTTCTCCATCGCGGTTCGTTTAACACCATGAGCGCCGACTTGCGCTTTGCCACCATGAACAGCCCCACCTACGAGCTGATCATGAAGCCCTACGGGTTTCGCGAAGGAGCCGTACGCGATCTGGGCGATGGCACTTATTACGCGCGCATCCGCGAGCTGGTGGCGCCCTTTTATTCGTTCATCCCCATGGCTTCCGAGGACGCCCACCTGATGATCTGCGCCATTCCGATCGATGACGAATGGAACGCGCAGTGGTATTTGCGCTATTATCCCAATCGACCAATGACCGCCGCCGACCGCACCCGCTTGATGCAGGGTAACGCGCCCAACCTGGACAATTTTGCCGCTACCATGGGCAATAGCGAAAATCTTTGGAACCAGGATCGTAAAAAGATGCGCGAAGGGCATTGGAGTGGTTTGCCCTGTTTCCAATATGAAGATTTTACCACCCAGGAAGCGATGGGCCCGATCGTCGATCGGACCCGCGAGTATCTGGGAATGAGCGACCTGATTGTGGTGCGGGTACGGCGGATGCTGTTGGAGGCGGCGCGCGAGTTCAAGCGCAGCGGCAAAATCGCCTTCGCCGCCGATCAGCCGCTGGACTATTCCAGGATTCGCGCGATCGCCGTGCGCTATCCCAAGCAGACCAGTTGGCGCGATATCGATTCCTTCGCGCCGCCGCCCCAACTGCCCTGAAGTGCGCGCATGAAGAGCGCTTTTCGTGGGCGTAGCTGGACTCGGGTTGGGCTGCTCGCTATGCCAGAGTTAGCGGTCATGGTGGTGAGCCGGGTCCAAAGCCTTTAACTCGGTTTAAGTGAACCGTCTGAGCGAAAGTGGGGAGCAGATGGCGAAAGTACGTAATCTTTTACCTCATCAGGGAAGAACTATGAAACCACGCTGGTCGCTGTTCGCCGTCGCAACATCGCTGTGCCTCGGGCTGGGAGTGCTGGGTTATCTGGTTGCCCCGGAAGGGGTTGCCTGGGCGCAAAACAGTCGCAAAATCGATTTTTCCGCGGTCTTCCGTTCTGCCAAAGGAGGGAACATCGCGCCCTGCCGGGAGATTTTCGATCCCTATCCCGAGTTCAACGGAATTGCGCTGGATCCCGCGCATAACCTGGTGGGGTTGAGCGATACTAATCTCAAGAGCCTGCTCATCTACCACATGGATCAAGGCTCGACGTCCCCCGATATCACGCCTCAGATTGGTCAGATCAAAGGGCCTGCCAGCTACATCTCGTATGCCGCGGGCGTGGCCTTTGACCCGGATCGAAAGATGGTGTGCGTGACCGAGAACGACGTTGGTGACGACGTGGCCTGCTTCTCCATTACCGCCAACGGCGACTACCCGGCGCGTGTGCTGGCGGTGCCGCATGGCGCTTACGGCGTAGCCTTCAGCCACCGGCTGCGGCAGATGGCGGTCTCGATCGAGCACAACGCGCAAATAATCTTCTATGCCACCGGAGCGACCGGGGCGACCTTGCCTCTACGCTCGATTCGCGGGCCGCACACTACAATGGCGGATCCGCACGGGATGTATTGGGACGATCAAAATCACGAGATTGCGGTAGTTAATCACGGTAACTGGTCGCGCGGCTACTGGGATATCGATTACAACGGCGGCGGTCATTATCAACCCCCCTCGATTACGGTCTTCTCCGACGAGGCCAAAGGCGACAGCGCGCCGCTGCGCACGGTGCAGGGTAATCAGACCCGGCTCAACTGGCCGTCGGGGATCGCGGTGGATACGGTTCACAACGAGATCGCGGTGGCCAACACCGCCAGCGGCTCGGTCTTGATCTTCAGCCGCACCGCCAACGGCAACGTAGCACCGATTCGCGAAATCGCCGGCCCTCACACCGGGCTTTCCATCCCGATGGGAGTAGCGTTTGACCCCGCCCACAACACCCTGTGGGTGGCCAACTTCGGCCACACCGCGCTCATCTTCGATCGTACCGCCAACGGTGACGCGGCCCCGCTGCGAGTGGTGCGCAATGCACCAAAGGGCACCCCGGCGGCGCGTTTTGGCAACCCCTTCACGATTGCGTACGACACCAAGCGGGACGCGCTGATTGTCCCCAATTGAGTGACCGATCCCCGTATCGGGATGTTTGCCAGGTTGGCAAGCGGTAATGTCGAGCCGGTTCGGATGATTTGGGGAACGGTCAGCAAACTCACGCGCGTGGCCCATGGCGTCTTCTATGATGCCGGGCGCGACCAGATAGTGGGCAGCGAGCCGCTGGCCAGCTCGGTGGTCACCTTCGACGCCGGCGCCAACGGTCAGGTCCCGCCCTTGCGGGTATTGCAGGGACCCAAGACCCAGTTGCATCAGCCCTGGGGAGTGGCGGTGGACGACATCCATCATGAGTTGGTGGTAGGCGATTACGCCACCAGCAACATCCTGGTCTACCCCTGGAATGCTACCGGCGACGTCGCACCGATTCGCACGATAGGCGGCGTCAACACCATGATGCGTGGGATTACTGATGTTGCGCTTGATCCGCAACGCAACCTGATCGTGGCGGTGACGATGCAAACCCGCAACAGCGCAGCGTCTGGCGCCGGGGTTTACACCACCCATTATGAGACCGCCGAAACCCAGCATCCGGGCGCGATCTTCATTTTCGATCGCACCGCCAACGGCGACGTCAAGCCCAAACGGATGATCTTCGGTCCGCATACCGGCATCCTGGCCACCGCCCAGGTGCAGGTCGCCGACGGCAAGATCTTTGTGACGGTGAGCAATACACCGTATCAACCGCCTTACGATCTGGCTGGCACCGCGCCGCGTCCGGGATGCCTGGGGCCGCCGCTGCCGCCGCTCACGATGGGTAGCGGAAACAACTTCGTTGGGGTGTGGAACCTGACCGACAACGGCGATGTGCCGCCCCGTTTCATCATCCACGGTCCGTCCTCGCAAATGGTGGCGCCGGCCGGGATTGCGGTTAATCCCAAGGCCGGGGAAGTCTACGTGACCGACGGGGGTGTCGGTTCCACCTTTACCTTCCTGGTGCCGCAGGCCTTCTAAGGCTGGTATCATTTGGGTATGACTGAGCGGCGGGCGGCGCTGATAACCGGAGCTTCAAAGGGCATCGGTGCCGCCGCCGCCGTAGCACTGGCCGCGGCCGGCTATGACGTCGCGATTAACTTCAGCCGCGACGATGCCGGTGCACGCGCGGTCGCGGCACGCGTCGAGGCCTTGGGCGTGGCCGCGCTGCTGTGTCGATGCGACGTATCGGATGAACCTGCGGTCCGTGCGATGGCCGACGCGATCGGTGAGCGTTTCGGGCGGCTGGATGCCCTGGTTAACAATGCTGGCATCACTTCCCGTACTGCCCCGAGTGATTTCGAGGCGATGGCGCTGGAGGACTGGGATCGTGTCTTCGCGGTCAACGTGCGCGGGATTTTTCAAGTGACCCGCGCGGTACTGCCGATGCTCAGGCGGGCGCCCGATGCCGCGATCGTTAACAGTGCCAGTATCGTCGGACTGCGACCGGGACCCCAACCCTTGCCTTACGCCGCCAGCAAGGCGGCGGTGGTCAATCTGACCAAGACTTTGGCGCTTCATCTGGGTCCCAAGATTCGCGTCAACGCGGTGGCGCCGGGTTGGATGGAAGGGGATTGGATGAAACGGATGCTGGGCGAGCGCTACGAAGATCTGATGGCGCGGCGCGCGCGCCAGACTCCGCTCAAGCGCAACGTCACCGCCGCGGATGTAGCCGAAACCATTGTCTCGCTGATCACCGCCAATCGCTTCGTCACCGGCGAGATTGTGGTGATCGACGGCGGCTTTGCCAGCTCGACCTGAAGCGGGTGCGGTCCGATGCTGGAGGGCGTAGTACCGTTTCCGCCTGAGTTCGCGCGCCGCTACCGCGAGCGTGGTTACTGGCAGGATCGCAGCCTGCGCGATGAATTCGCTCCGGTCTTCGCCAACTACGCCTCGCGGATAGCGCTGATCGACGGTGAACGGCAGTTTACCTATGCCGACATCGATCGAATAAGCGACAATCTGGCACTAAATCTGCTGGCATTGGGCGTACGGCCACTGGACCGGCTGGTGCTGCAATTGCCCAACGTGGCGGAGTTCGTGCTGCTCTATTTCGCGCTGCAGAAAATCGGCGCGATTCCCATTGCCGCCTTGGCCAGCCATCGCTTCAGCGAAGTCAGTCAGTTCGTCCAAATTTCCCAGGCGGTCGGATGCGTCTTTCCCAAGCTCCAGGGCGATTTTGAGTTTTCCCCGATGATCGCGCGGGTGGCTAAGGAAAACCCCTGCATGCGCTTTCCTATCGTGCTGGGTCAGGCAAGCTCGGATGAGATCTCGTTGGCCCAGTTAATTGAGAAACCCGCCGGACTAGGACGCGGCGAACTGGACAAAATCAAGCTGGATCCAACCGATCCGTGTATCTTTCAGCTCTCCGGGGGCACCACCGGAGTGCCCAAGCTGATTCCGCGTACCCACAACGACTACGCTTACAACTCCAAGGCGGCGGCCCAGGTCTGCGGCGTCAGCGGTGACTCGGTGCTGCTGCTGGTGCTGCCCATCGCGCACAACCTGCCGCTGGCCTGCCCGGGAATTCAAGGTTTCATGTTCAACGGTGGCAAGGTGGTGCTGTGCCAGAGCGCGCGCCCCGAGGTGATGCTGCCGCTGGTTCCCAAACATCGCGTCACTCATATCAAGGTGGTGCCCGCGTTGCTCATCCGGCTGATCAATAGCCCAGTCCTGGCCACGGTGGACACCTCCTCGCTGCGCTACATCCAAAGTGGTGGCCAGCGCTTGCAGCCCGAAGTACGTATTCGCACCCATGAGCTGATCCCGACCTGCTTCGTTCAGGAGAACTTCGGCATGTCCGAGGGCACGCTAATGTTCGTGCGCGCGGATGACCCCGAAGAGGTACGCTTGGAGACGGTGGGGCGGCCGATTTGCCCTGACGACGAAGTGCGGCTGTTGGATGACGACGACCGCGAAGTCGCTATGGGGGAGGTAGGCGAGCTGTGCACGCGCGGCCCCTATACCTTGCGCGGCTACTACGGCGCGCCGGAGCACAACGCTAAGGTTTTCACCACTGACGGCTTCTATCGCTCGGGCGACTTAATGCGCCAGCATCCTTCAGGCAATTACATAGTCGAGGGACGTAAGAAAGATCTGATCAATCGCGGCGGCGAGAAGATCAGCGCCGAAGAGATCGAAAATCTCATCCTGTCCCATCCGGCGGTGCAGAACGTCGCTTGCGTGGCAATGCCCGATCCCGAGCTGGGCGAGCGGATGTGCGCCTGCGTGATTGCGCGCGCCGGGGCGCGGCTGACGCTGGCGGAGTTGGTAAATTATTTGAGCACCAAGGAGATCGCCAGATTCAAGCTTCCCGAGCGGCTAGAACTGATGGATGACTTTCCGCTGTCAACCTTCGGCAAGGTGTCAAAAAAGACTCTGGTCGAGATGATAAGTCAAAAGCTCGCGCGTGAAGCCGCGCGCGGACAGGGTAATTAGCGTGCGTGTCATCGACCTGCATTGCTACCCCAACACTGAACCCTGGATTAAATGCCAGGGGCCTTACGTCGAGGCGCTCGCCAAGTACTGGAATCGCCAATGGACCTGGAAGCAGGAAGACGAGGTGATCGCGGAGTTCGAGCAGGCCGGCGTCGAGGCGGTGCTGGTGGCGTTGGATCTGGAGACTACGACCGGTACGCCGCCGTGCGGCAACGAGTACGTCAAGCAGATGCAGATGCGCCATCGGCCGCGGACAATCCAGGCCTGGGGCGCGGTCGATCCCTTCAAGGGCGAGCTTGCGCTACGCGAGGCGCGCCATGCGATCAAAGACTTGGGAATGCTTGGCTTTCACTTTCACCCCATCATGGGGCATTATGCGGTCAACGACCGGCGCCTTTATCCACTCTTTGAGCTTATCAATGAGCTGAAGGTGCCTGTCATGATTGACGTTGGTACCACCGGGATGGGGGCCGGGATGCCCGGCGGCCTGGGGGCTCGGATCTATGACGCTCATCCGCGCGCGCTCGATGAGCTTGCCGCCGACTTTCCTCAACTCACCATTGTTGCCGCTCATCCGGGCTGGCCGTGGACCGACGAGATGACGGCGGTGGCGCTGCACAAAGGCAATGTCTACTGGGAGATGTCAGGGTGGGCGCCGAAATACTTCCCAGAGCAACTTAAAATCGACATGCGCTCGAGGCTGCAAGATAAGATTATGTTTGGCAGCGACTATCCCAGCATTCCGCATGCCCGCTTGTTTAAGGAATGGGCGGAGCTGGGGTACAGCGCGACGGTGATGGAAAAAATCTTCCATCAGAATGCCGAGCGGATCCTGGGGCTGTGACTTTTTGGCTTGCCCCCGCCTGTTCTCAGTCGGTGATTGAGATAAATTGCTTGGCAAATGAAGCGCTCCGGCAATTGTCGAGCAACCGTTGATGACTTAAGCCATGGCTTGACTCCCCCTTCCGCAATATTAGAAAATTTTATGGTGGAACAGGGGCCTTCAAACCGCGTCTCGTTAACTGCGTGAAAGTTTTATTGCTGGGTATAGGACGCTGGGGCGCCAATCATCTGCGCGTCGCCCGCCTGCTGGGTGTTGATTTGTACGTGGCTGACCCGGCACCGGCGGGACAGGAGCGAGCGCGCAAGGCCGGGTTGGCGGCGGAGCGGGTGTCGCCCGACCCGATGGCCTTCAAGGAGGCCGTGACGGCGGTGGTGGTGGCCACACCTGCCCAGTCCCACTTCGAGCTGTGTCGCGCCTTTCTCAACGCGGGCAAGGACGTGTTTGTCGAAAAGCCGATCACGCTGGATGCTGCCCAAGCTTTGGAACTGACCAAGTTGGCCGAGCATAAACGGCGAATTCTGCAAGTCGGCCATATTTTTCGTTTCGATCCGGCTTCGCAATGGCTGCGCGCGGCGGTGGCCAATGGTGATTTCGGTCAGGTTCGCCTGTTGCGCGGTACCTTCAGTGGTTTCAAACGCCCCCGTATGGACACCGGTGTGATGTTCGCCGACGCGATTCATTTCGCCGACCTCTTTAATTTCATCCTCGATCGGCTGCCTGGGCGGGTGTTGGCGGTTAGCCGAGATTTTTTCGACCGCGGGATGGAGGACGAGGCTTTGCTCAGCTTGGACTATGCCGGGGGCACGATGGCTCGGATCGAGGCCGGCTACCATCTGCCGGGCAAGTATCGTGAGGTAATCGTGGTGGGTGAGCGGCTGAGCGCGGTGTGCGATTACAACGTCGCGCAGTACAAGCTGCGCACCTTCCGCAATCAGCATCAAATGGTCGGCGGCAACCTGGACGCGGCCGAGGGCGAAATGCATCAGTTGGAATTCGCACCCGAGGAGCCGCTGCTGGCCGAATGGCAGGCCTTTTTGGCCTCGGTAGCAGACCGTACGCCGCCGCTGGCCGACGGGCGCGCCGGCTATCAATCGGTGCGGGTGATCGAAGCCGCGCTGGAATCCGCGCGCAGTGGGCGCGTGGTGGAGCTGCAATAGGAAAAGGGGCTGTTCGTGCGCCGAATACCGTTATCGGTTCCGTTTGTGGATGACGAAGTGCGCCAGGCTGTGCTCCGGGCGGTGGACTCGCGCCGCTACATCCTGGCGGGTGAATGCGAGGCCTTCGAGCGCGAGCTGGCCGACAGCGTGGGACGCAAGCACGCCGTGCTCTCGACTTCCTGGACCTCGGCGGTCTATCTGCTCCACCTGGCGATGGGGCTGCGCGCGGGGGACGAAGTGCTGGTGCCCTCGCACACCGCCTTCCCCACGATCGAACCGATGATGCATTGCGGCGCGCGGCCGGTGTTTATCGATATCGACGACACCTATTGTATGGACCCAGCCCTGCTGGAAGCCGCGATTACGCCGCGCACGGTTGGGATAATGCCGGTCCATCTCTACGGCCATCCTGCCGATCTGGAGCCGATGGCGGCGCTCGCGCGCCGCCACAATCTATGGCTGTTCGAGGACTGCGCTCAGGCCCAGGGTGCGCGTTACCGCGGCCGCACCGTGGGCAGCTTCGGCATGGCGGCGGGATTTTCCTTCTTCCCCTCCAAGAACCTCACGGTTTTGGGCGACGGCGGTTGTGTCATGACTGACGACGACCAGTTGGCGCAGCGCCTGCGGATGCTGCGTAACCACGGCCGCTTGGACAAGTACACCCATCAGATGGCAGGTTTCAATTTGCGCTTCAACGATATCCAGGCCGCTGCCGGCCGGGTCGGATTGCGCAACCTGGAAAGGCTTAACAACGGCCGGCGCGCCGCCGCCGCGCGCTATCGCGAGCGGCTGGGCGCACTGGTGAAGGTGCCGCCGGAGCGACCGTGGGCATATGCGGTTTACCACATGTTTGTGATCGCACTGCCCGGGCGCGACGAGCTGGCCGCTTTTCTCAAGAGCCGCGGGATTGAAACCGGCCTGCATTATCCGGTCCCCAACCACCGCCAACCTGCCGTTACCGCCTGCTTCGACCATATCCCTTCACTGCCGGTGACCGAGCGCGCCGTCGATGAAATCCTGTCGCTGCCCATTCACGGCGAGATTTCGCTGGATGACGTGGATTATGTTTGCGACTCTATCGCGGAGTTTCTGAGGAAGCGTTGAATCCCACGCTCAGCCTGGTAGTTCCCTGCTATAATGAAGAAGGCAATTTGCGAGCGCTTACCGAGCGCATCGAGCAGGTTTGCGCGCCGCTAGGGCTAAGTTACGAGTTGGTCATCACCGACGACTGCAGCAGTGACGGCTCGTGGCCGTTGTTGCAACAACTGGCGGTGAGCAATCCCCATCTACGCGCCCAGCGTCTGGAGCGCAATTGTGGCGAATCGGCAGCCTCGTGGGCCGGGATGCGGGCGGCGCGCGGCCAGTACATTGTTACAATCGATGCCGACCTGCAGAACGATCCGACCGAGCTGCCGCATTTTATCGAAGCCCTCAAAAATTACGATTGCGTATGCGGGAGCCGGGTCAAGACGCGCGCGCAAGGCGACAATATCCTCAAGGTGTTGACGTCGCGGGCGGGCAACTGGCTGCGCAATTGGCTCAGCGGCGATCAGATCAGCGACTCGGGATGCACCTATCGTGCGTTCAAGCGCGAATGCATCGCCGAGGTGCGGCCGTTTCGTGGGATGCATCGCTTCCTGCCCACCCTGATCCGGATGGAAGGGTACAGCGTGGGCGAAATTGCGGTGGTCAACCAGCCGCGCCACTCCGGCCGCAGCCATTACGGGTTCTGGAACCGAATCAATTTTTTGGCCGATCTGCTGGCGGTTCGTTGGATGATCAAGCGCCAGATAAAACCCCGTGTCATCGCCCGTATCCCCGCTAACGACGAAGGGGAAGACTAAGGCTCTTTTTTTGCCGGAGCCGGCGAAATGGGCGTCTATGGTTCCCCTTTAATTTGCTTTTTCCAGGACCTCGATAACTCGTTCCATCCGCATCCCGCGCGAACCTTTGACCAGAATTAGATCGCCCGACCGTGCCAAGCGCCGGATCAAGGCCGCGGCGTGGGTACTATCGGCGCTGGCGTAACTTTGAATGGTCGCAGGGGCCAGCATCTCCGCCAGCGCCATGCTCATTTCGGGGCCAACCGCGACCAGGAGCGCGGGCCGGGCGGCGAGCGCATCCGATATTGCTGCGCGATGCATCTCGGCCGACAGGCTGCCCAGTTCCAGCATGTCGCCCAGGGCGATAATCAGTCGACTGCCGCACCGGTCGGCGATCTCGCGGGCGCCGCTCAGCGCCTCGCGCACAGAACTGGGGCTGGCGTTGTAGCTATCATCGAGCACGATCAGCGCGCCTACCTGTCGCAAGTGCATCCGGCCGGGTACCGGTGCGACTTCCGCCAGGGCTTGTCGCAGCGCGGGTAGATCGTCGGGTGCGATGGGGGCGAGGGCGGCGATAGCCGCCAGGGCGGCGGTGGCGTTGAGCGCAGCGGCCGCGCCCAGCAGCGGAAGCTCGGCTTCGAACAGCTCGGGCGTTCCCGGCGCGCGCATCCGCGGGCTCATCGCGATCCTCAGGCGTTGCCGGCAATCACGGGTTGCTTCGCGCGACAGCAGCCAGGCATCTGCGTCTGAGCTGGCGCCGAAGAACAGGGCAGGGAGATGGTCGGCGGGAATGCGCGAGCGCAAGCGCCGATCTTCGTTCCAGGTGACTCGCGCTTGACGCGCAAAAGCGAATAGCGCCGCTTCTTCATCGGCAATTCCATCGACGTTGCCCAGCCCTTCGGTGTGCTCGATCTCGGCGTTGAGCACCAGGGCGACGTTTGGCTGGACCATCTCGCCCAGACGGCGAATTTCGCCCGGCGAGTTGGTGCCGCATTCGATCACCATCGCGCGATGTTCAGGCGTTAGCGCCAGCAGGGTCAGCGGCACGCCGATGAGATTATTGAGATTGCCCGTGGTGGCCAAAATGGTTCCGAAGCGCGCGCGGGCTAGGGCCGCGGTGAGATCCTTAGTGGTGGTTTTTCCCACGGCGCCGCCGATTGCGATTGAGGGTATTGGATTAAGCTGACGCATCATTCGTAGATGGAAACGCGCCAAGTGCCCCAATGCTGCCAGGGTGTCCGGCACTTCGATCCGGACCGGCGCGCCCTCCCATCCCGGTTCGGTTACGGCGGCGATGGAGCCGGCGGCGCGCGCGGCCGCCAGATGGCGATGGCCGTCGCTGGTGGCGCCGCGCAGGGCGACGAACAGCGCGCCAGGCTGAATCATTCGCGTGTCGGTGGAGATGCCGCGGATGCGCGCCATGCCATCGCCGATCAATTTGCCGCCGCACGCCTGCGCGACTTCGCTCAGGGTCATCTCGACCTGGTTTTGTGGCAGCGGCGTAGCCATCCCTTCGGCCTCCGGGCATGAAAGCTACCGGCAATTTGGCGGGCAAGAAAGGGCTCTAAAAGTTTCAGATGGCGTGATGGAAAACCCAGTAAACGTGCACGAGGCAAAAACCCATTTCTCGCGGCTGCTCAACAAAATCAAGTTGGGAGAGGAAGTGGGGATTGCGGGAGCGGATAAGCCCATTGCCGGGCTGATGCCGCTTAGCCCATCACGGGGCGCACGCGTTGTTGGGCAAGCCATGCAGGAAGGTCTGACGTTGGTAAGCCATAAGTATAAGTTTGCCAGCTAGATGTTCGAATCATTTGGTAGCTTCGCAGGACGGTGGATGCGGTCTGGTTGCCTTCGTGCGCCTCCCTGATGAGATTCCTACGCGAGAAGCAGAAGACGCCGGCTGCCAAGTTGCCTGAGAGGCTCCAGGTCTAGCGCATTCCGACCTCCTTATTCGAGGGAACGAGCAAGCATTGCTGCCTGCTTGACAACGGCGGTGCGGGCTAGCAGCCTGCGTGGAGAAACGGAGCATGGGCGATGAGTGAAACAAAGAGTCCGGCCGGGGTACTGGTCGGAGTGATCATGGGCAGCAAGACGGACCTGGAATACCTCAACGCGGGTACCGAGCTGCTGGCGGAGCTGGGGATTGGTTACGAGGTCAAGGTGCTTTCAGCCCATCGCACCCCCGAGGCAGTGTTTGATTACGCGCGTGCGGCGGCGGGACGTGGCTTGGAGCTGCTGATTGCCGGTGCTGGCGGCGCGGCCCATCTGCCAGGAGTGCTGGCGGCCAACACCTTGCTTCCGGTGATTGGGGTGCCCATTCCCTCTACCACCCTGGGTGGGATGGATTCTCTGCTCTCGATCGTGCAGATGCCGCGCGGCGTGCCGGTGGCGACGATGGCGATCGGCAAGCCCGGCGCGGGTAACGCGGCGCTGTTCGCGGCCGCCGTCCTGGCGCCGCGCTATCCCGCGATTGCGGCCAAGCTGGCCGCCTGGCGCGACAAGCGCAGCCGGGAAGCGCTGCAGAATCAAAATCCCTGACGCCCGGACCAATGCGCCGCCTTTCAGCGGCGGTGGCTTTGCGCGGTTTGAGCGTACAGGTATCGTACATGGGCGGTGATATCACGCCTGGTCAGCATAGCATGCAGCCCGGCGGCGACTCTCGGGGCCCGCGGCCTGAGGTGGGCTGGGGTCTTGAGGGCGGCTGCACTGACGGGGTTTGTGCTGGTGCTCGCCGGTTGCCATCCGGCCGTCGTCCCGGCAATTCCAGCCAATTATCTGCGGGTTGATATCGATAGCTCGCCCTTGTCGCTGGACCCTCGTTATGCCACCGACGCGGTGTCGGCGCGGATCGACGAGCTGCTCTTCGATTCGCTCTTGCGCCTGGACCAAAACGGCCGCTTCACCGGTGACTTGGCCGCCAGTTTTGAATGGCGCTCGCCCACCGCGCTGGTCTTCCATCTGCGCCCGGGCGTGCGTCTGAGCGACGGCCGGCTGCTGACCGCGCGCGATGTCAAATACACCTACGACTCGGTGCTCGATCCGGCCAGCCTCTCGCCCAAGCGCGGCGGGATGGAGGAGCTGGCCGGAGTTGATGCACCCGACGATTCCACCGTGATTCTGCGCACTCGGCGCCCTTATGCGCCGGCCTTGGAACTGGGGTTGCTCAATGTGGTCCCGGCAGATACGCCGGCAGGGGCGGGGGCGAGCCGCACGCCGCTGGGCAGCGGCCCTTTTCGTCTGGCGGGCTTCGTGCGCGACGAATGGGTGATACTAGCGCGCAACCCCTACCATCCCTACGCCCCCGGCGCGGTGCCGGGCGTGGCCTTCAAGGTGGTTCCCGATCCGACGGTATGCGCGCTGGAGTTGCTGGAGGGCAGCGCCCAGTTCACCGAAAACGATCTGCCGCCCGCGCTGCTCGGCTATCTGCGCGACCGGCCCCGTCTGACAGTCAGCCAAAGTCCCGGCACTTCCTACCAGTATCTGCAGTTCAATTTTCGCGACCCCCGTCTGCGCGATCTGCGTGTGCGCCAGGCGATCGCGATGGCGATCGATCGCCCGGCGCTGGTGCGCTCGCTGCTCTATGGCACGGCGCGGGTAGCTAGCGGGATGCTGGCGCCGGAGAACTGGGCGTATACTGGCGCGGTGCGCCAATACCCTTATGATCCGGCGGCCGCGCGCCGGATGCTCGATCGTGCCGGTTATCGAGCCGGCGCCGACGGCCTGCGCTTCACCCTGGTATACAAAACCACCCAGGGCGAGGAGCGGATGCTGCTGGCGCAGGCGTTGGCCGCGATGCTGCGCCAAGTCGGGATCGGCTTGCGCATCCGCAGCTATGAATGGCCGACCTTCTACAGCGATATTCAGCGCGGCAACTTCGATTTGACTTCGCTGGCCTGGATCGGGATCACCGATCCGCATCACTATTTTTTGGTGTTCGATTCAGCCATGATTCCGCCGCGCGGACTCAATCGCGGCGACTATGTCAATCCTCGTATGGACGCGCTGCTCGCCCAAGGCGATGCCACGATCGATCCGAATCAGCGGCGCGCGATCTACGCGGCGGTCCAGCAATTGGCGGCCGAGGACCTGCCGTACGTTTCATTGTGGTGGCAGGATAACGTCGCGGTGATGGCGTCGCGGGTTGGCGGTTTTAAGCCCTATCCCAACGGCAGCCTGCGCTCGCTGGCTTCGGTTCATCTGGGCGCGGAGCCACTGGAGGCGGCGGTCCGGTGATCGATTTCATCTGGCGGCGAATATTGGCCTTGGTGCCGGTAGCGCTGGGCGTGGCCACGCTGACCTTCGCCCTGCTTCATCTGGTGCCGGGAGATCCGGTAATCGCGATGCTGGGAGAAAACGCGACGGCGGCCGACGTCGAAGGGCTACGCCATCAGTTGGGTTTGGACCAGCCCCTGGCGGTGCAATATGTCGCCTATCTCGACGGCTTACTGCATGGCGACCTGGGCCAATCCATCTCCACTCACCAACCCGTCAGCCGCGCCATCGCGCAGCGCTTTCCGGCCACCATGGAGCTGGCGGGGGCGGGGCTGGTGGTCGCTATCCTGTTCGCGTTTCCGCTGGGACTTTTGGCGGGTGCGCGCCCCGGCGGCGCGATCGATTTCAGCGCCATGAGCTTCGCCCTCTTTGGCATCTCGGTACCCCATCTGTACCTGGGGCCGCTGCTTATGATTGTCTTCTCGCTAGAGCTGGGCTGGTTGCCGCTCAACGGCCGTGGCGGCTTGGCCCATTTGGTCCTGCCCGCACTCACGATGGGGATGGCGCTGGCGGCGGTTACCGCGCGGATGTTGCGGCAGAGCCTCATTCAGGTGCGCGAGGCCGACTTCATGCGCACCGCGCGCGGCAAGGGACTGAGCGAGCTGTCCGCGCTTACTCGCCACGGACTGCGCAACGCCTTGACCCCGATTATCAGCCTGCTGGGACTGCAAGCGGGCGCGCTGCTGACCGGGTCCATCATCACCGAGGTGATTTTTTCCTGGCCCGGGATGGGGCGCCTGCTGATAAGCGCGATCGGCGCGCGCGACTATCCGCTGGCTCAGGGCTGCGTGCTGGTCTTTGCCCTGACCTACGTCACGGTCAATATCGTCACCGATCTGGCTTACGGGCTGGCCGATCCGCGCGTGCGCCGTCAATGAACAATCTATCCTTGCGCGTGGGCGCGGTGCTGGTGGCGGCGTTGCTGCTGACGGCGATGCTGGGCCCCTACCTGGGCGGCGATCCAATCGCGATCGATCTCAAGGCGGTGCTGGCGGGACCCAGCTTGGCCCATCCTTTGGGATGCGACGCGCTGGGACGCGATTTGCTCGCGCGCACCCTGTGGGGCGCGCGCATCTCGCTGGGCATCGCCGCCGTAATAGTGGTGTTGTCGCTGGTTATCGGCAGCTTGGTGGGCGGATGCGCGGCGTTGGCGGGGGGAATGCTGGACGAAGCCCTGATGCGAGGGGTGGATATCCTGCTGGCCTTTCCGGGCATCCTGTTGGCGATCGCGTTGGCGGCGATTTTGGGCCCCGGCATGCTCGATCTGGTGATCGCCTTGGGCGCGATGGGGTGGACCGGCTATGCCCGGCTAGTGCGCGGCGAAATTCTTTCGCTCAAAGAGCGCGAGTATGTACAAGCCGCACGCGGCCTGGGCGCTTCGCCCACCCGCCTCCTGCTACGCCATCTACTGCCCGCCGTGGCGGCGCCGGTCACCGTTCAGGCCAGCTTCGGTTTCGCCGGATTGATCGTGGCCGAGGCGGCGCTGTCCTTCCTGGGGCTGGGAATTCCGCCGCCGCAGCCGACCTGGGGCGGGATGCTCGATGAAGGGCGGGCGTTTTTGCTGATCGCGCCCCATCTGACTACCGTGCCCGGCGTGGCGATTGGGATCTCGGTGTTGGGCTTTAATTTTCTGGGCGACGGCTTGGCGCAAAAATTCGGCCGCCAGCATTGAGCAGAGTTAAAGCTTGGGTTTGCGCTCGCGCCGCGGGGTATCGTCGAAGGCCGCGCGCGCCCCGATTCGAGTGGTCACGCCCAGCCGAGGCGGCTCGTAATGGTTTTCAGCGCTGAAAGGTTGAGCGAAGCGATCGTCAGCCAGCTCCTCGCGCACGAAGAAAGCGTTGACCCCGGTGAAGTCGCATCCCACCAGCGCATAGCCGCGTTCGCGGCCCAGTTGTTCGAAGGCCTTGAGGCTGGCGCCGAAGTAGCTGGTGAATTTCCACACCAGCTCGGGGCGATAGGTGGCTTTCCAATCCATTTCAGGCGGGTAATTGGAGTTGTACTCGATCACCGCCACGCGCGGGCGGTAATCGGTCAGCGCTGCCCATAGATGGTAGGTGTTGCGATCGATATCCAGCGAGAGCAGATCGAAAGTCGAGGGCAGCTTCAACTCGGCGCACAACGCCGCGATATTCTCGGCCGTGACCTGGGCACATCGGGCGCGCAAACGCCCCTGGGCCAACGGCGCAGCAAAGGCGCGCTGGATTCGGTTCATCGCCTGCGCGTCGCCGTCGATCCACCAGCCGCTCCAGCCCTGGGCCAGCAGGAGCGCGGTGTTGTTTTCGAGGCCGTTGCCGGTGCCGATTTCGACAAAAGTGCGATCGGTGGTGCCGATCCGGCGAAAGATTTCGGCGATCATGCCGTCCTCGCCGTTTTGCGAGAAGGTTTGCGCGGCATACCGCAGCAGCCGCTTCGGATCCGACCACCGCGGGTCGTGAGCCAGCGCGATGGGCCACGCCACGGTGGCGCAGCGCTTGAGCGTATCGTTGAGCGCAGCCAGATGGGCGTTGGTCTCGCGCAATTCCTGAATTAGGGGCAAATTCCGATAGATCCGCCGCAGGAACCGTCGCAACGACATGGTCTAGTCCTCGCCCGGCGCGAGCTGGGTCGTAATCCACTCGGCCGGGATGCAAGCAGCGTCCACGGCCGCTAGAATTTCGGCCTGGGGGCAGGGAGTCAAGCCTTGAAGATTCTGCTGGTGGTGGAGGCGTTCAACTCGATCGGTGGGGCGATTGAGCTGGTCGACCACCTCTCGGCTAATTTAGCCGTCCGCGGCCATCGCGTGTTGATCGCTTCCACTCGCGCCGCTGGTGACAACGAACGCGTGCCAGCCGCCGGCGTGGAATGCGTCTATCTTCCGATTCGCGGGCGCAAACCCCTTAGCTGGCGCCATCTGGAGCGGTTGTGGCGTGAGCCTCTGTTGCCGCGTCGCAGCGAGTTGGCGGCGCTCATCGCACGCTGGCAGCCCGACCTGGTCAGCGGCCACACCTGCCATTGGGATACTTTTCCCACCTTGGCCAGTGTCTGCCGGATAACCAGGGTGGCGTGGGTGCACAGTCTCTACGATTGGCGCGATCAAGGGCGGCGGGCTTTTGCCAACCTACCTGCGCTTAAACGCGCCGCCGGTCTGATCGCCATCTCGCAAGCCAGCAAGGATGCCTTCGCCTCACGCTTTCCGCCCGCGGCCGCTGCCGAGGTGGTACTCGGCGGGGTAGATGAAAACAAGGCGACCCCTTACGCGGCATCGCGTCCCTACCTGTTTTGCGCCTCGCGGCTGGATTTGCGGGACAAGGCGCTCGATACCCTGATTGCCGCGTTCAGCCGGGTTGCCCGCCAGCATGCCGAGCCAATCGATCTGCTGATCGCCGGCAGCGGGCCCGACCAGGAGCGGGTTGCGGCGCTGGCGGCGGCCTCGCCCGTGGCGCAGCGAATCCGAATGCTGGGGCGAGTGTCGCGCGAGCATTTGCTGGCCTTGCACGCGGGCGCGCGCCTGTTTGTGATGCCGAGCCGCAAGGCCGAAGGGTTGGGAATCGTGTTTTTGGAAGCAATGATGGCGGGCAAGGCGGTAATCGGTACCCGCACCGGCGGCGTGGAGGAGATAATCACCGACGGCGACAACGGGCGCCTGGTGGCCGAGGACGATGCGAACGCGCTGGCCGCCGCCATTGCGCAGTTGCTCGCGGATCCGGCTGGCACGAGGGCGATGGGCGAGCGTGGGCGGACGCGCGCATCCCAGTACACCTGGCCGCGGCTGACGCAGCGTCACGAGGCGATCTACCAGGCTTGCCTGCGCCGGCATCGACCTGGTACCGCAGAAAGGTTCACGGGCGATGCGCCAGGCGATCGATGAAGGGTGCCGATCAGGTTGGGTAAATTGTCCAAGTGGCGTGCCATCGAGCGGGTGGCGTCCGACCAATAACCCGCTGTGGCTAGCCGCCCGATTGTCATTCAAGTGCAGTGAGCAAAGCGAACCACATTGAATTAAGTGGTGGGCATTTCAAGGGCGAAAGAACGGGCGGTCGCCCAGGATCGTCACTCGATGGCCATAGCGGCGATGGGGATAATAATCCCACACGGCCAGATGCTGAGTGCAGCGATTGTCCCAAAAGGCAACCGAATTCTCCTGCCACTTGAAGCGACACTGGAACCTGGGATCCTCCCCATGCGCGAAGAGCATCGCTAACACCGCATCGCTCTCGGCTTTGCCGAGCTGGACGATCCGGGTGGTAAACAAGCGATTGACGAACAGCGCCGGCCGTCCGGTTTCAGGATGGGTTCTGACGACGGGATGTTCGGCACGAGGGAATTCGGCGCGCCCTTCGGCCGGGCGCCGCCCCTCGTAATTGCGGGCGCCATCGTGAATCGCCGTGAGCCCACACAAGAATCGCTGCATAGGCGGGGAGAGCGCCTGGTAGGCTTCGTACATGCTAGCGAATAGGGTATCGCCGCCCACCGCCGGCAACTCCGTGATATGGAGCACCGAGCCCATCGGCGTCACTTCGTCGCAGGAAACGTCCGAATGCCATTCTTCACCGGCGATCCGCTGGGAATTCTCATCCGCCTTGACGACGATGATTTCGGGGTGGCCATCGACCACACCCAGAGGTGCCGGATGGATGTGCAGTTCTCCAAAGCGCCGGCCGAAAGCTTTATGCTGCTCGGGCGTAAGGCGCTGATCGCGGAAAAAGATGACTAGATTTTCCAGTAGCGCGGCGTGAATGGCTTTGAAGCCTTCCTCGCTCAGTGGCTGGGTCAGATCGATGCCATCGATTTCCGCGCCGATCGCGGGAGTCAGCTTCCGTATCGAAATAGCCACGCCTCGCACCTTTCCTGCTCCAAAACGATCTTTCTTAGCGCCGATTACAGGCGATAGAAGGCGCGGGCATTGGCGCCCAGGATCGCAACCTTATCCGCGCGCGACAGCTCCGGATTTTCTACGGTCTCGTCGATTTCATGCTTGACGTCGACCAGGTCGGCCTCGTGCGGGTAATCCGAGGAATAGCCGAAGCCTTGGGCGCCAAGCTGGTTAACCAGATAGGGCAGGATGGAATCGTTGCCCTCGCAGCCCACCAGGATCTGATTGCGCTGCAAATACTTCTCGAAGCGCGGAATCTCGAGCATCTCGCCCGCCTGTAACTCCCGCTCGCGCGCGATTCGGTCGTGGAGCAGCGCGACCCATCCCACGCCCCCTTCTAGAAAGGCCACGTGGAGGTCGGACCAGCGCTCGAACAGGCCGGCGCAGGTCATCGCGACGAAGGAGATCATCAGTGGGATGGGATGGTGCAGGATGTGGGAGTAGCGCAGATGGTCGAAGTCATCCAGGCCAATACCGCCGTTGCAGCCACCGTGAATAGCCAGCGCGCAGCCCAATTCTGCCGCGCTCTGATAGACCGGCCAGTAAAATTCGTGTCCTAGATGTAGCGGCAGACCGGTGGAAGGGATCATCGCGCCCGGCAGTCCCAGCTCCTTGACCGCGCGGCGCAATTCGGCCGCCGCTTCGGCCGGAAATTGCATCGGAATCAGCCCCATCGGGTGCAGCCGCGGATCGATCGCGAAACGCGCCGCCATATAATCGTTATAGGCGCGGCAGATGCGAATGGTGTATTCACGTTGGCGCAGCCATCCCACCGACAAGCCGTCGCTGGTAAATAGAACGGTCTGCGTGATCGGAGTTTGCTCGACCAGCTCCAACCAGTCCTGCGGCGAGCCGGGCCGATGCTGGCTGGCGGTCACCCGCGCCCGCTTGGGATTGTCGAACATCGCCTGGCGGACGACAGAGTCGGCGCGATAATGAATCCCGTCCAACGAAGGGAAGACGCTGATCGAGCTGGGAAAGGGGCGGTCGGTGCTGGCTAGGAAGCGAATCGTCGGATCCATGAATTCGGCCAGTTCGGACAAGGTCTCCACGACATGCCCGTCGCAATCGATCACGTCGATATTATCCATCAGGCTCCTCCCAAGGTGGGCGTTCCAACGCCCACCTTGCCCTGCTCGAAAGCTTACACCAGCTCGGCGAAAACCGAATCGGCCAGCTCCAGGCCGCGCTCGCTCAGGCGCAGATGCTCCCCCTGCCACAGCAACAGTTCGCCGTCGATCAGGCGAGTCAGGCGGCTGCCATAATGCTCCTGCAGGGTGTGGCCGAAACGGGCGCAAAAGCGGTTTCCGTCAAGCCCCTCACGCAGGCGCAGGTTGAGAAAGGTGAACTCACCCGCGCTGGTTTGCGCGTCCAGGGTTTCATTGCCCGCTTCCGCGATTCCCGCGTCCAGCGCGCGTTCCAGGTAGAGCGCGGGCAAGCGCTCGTTCCACCACCGCCGGCCGCCGCTGCCCTGCGCGGTGTAGCTATGGGCGCCGGCTCCGATTCCCAGATAATCTTCGCCTCGCCAATAGGTCAGGTTGTGGCGCGCGGGATGGCCGGGGCGGGCGTAGTTGGAAATCTCGTACATCGGATAGCCCCTGCTATTCAGCTCGCGCCGCACCATCTCGTACATGGCAGCTTGGCGCGATTCGGCCAGCGGGCGCATCCGCCCGCTTTTGAGCGCCGCTCCAAAAGCCGTGCCGGGTTCAAAGGTTAAGTTGTAGGCGGAGATATGATCGGGTTCCAGCTCGACGGCGGCGGCGATGTCGGCGCGCGCCTCGGCCAGAGTTTGACCGGGCAGCGCAAAGATAAGGTCGAGGCTGAGTTCGGCGATTCCCACCTGGCGCGTCCATTTCGCTGCCTGGCGAGTTTGCTCAGCGTCGTGGATACGGCCCAATTGCTTGAGAAGACGCGGGTTGAAAGATTGCGCCCCCAGGCTGAGCCGATTGATTCCGGCCTGGGCGTAACCGCCAAGCTTGGCCCGATCGACAGTGCCCGGGTTGGTCTCCAGGGTAATCTCGGCGCCGGATTGGATGCCGAACAGATGGTCGGCACTCTCCAGGAGCGCGCCGATCGAAGCCGGAGCGAAGAGTGAGGGCGTGCCGCCGCCGAAGAAAACGGTGCGCAGGCGACGGCCGGCGAAGGCGGTTTGGCGAGAGCGAAAGGCCAGCTCAGCCTTTAACGCCGCGACATAGCGCTGCTCAGGCCATTGTTTGACCGCGTATGAATTGAAATCGCAATAAGGGCATTTTGAATCGCAGTATGGGATATGTACGTAGAGCGAAAAATTCATGATCGCGATCGCGGCAGAAATCGCCTGTAGCAAGCTTAGGCCGCCCGCGCGGTCATTGCCAGTCGCCTTACTCCGCGCCGCTCGGCGCGGATATACTAGCCGGGTTTGGATCTTGGCTTGATGGGGCGCTGAGTGAGCATCGGAGCAGACGCGGAGTTGCCGGATAGCAACGGTGTGGCGGTTGAAGCGGTGCCGGCGGGCAGTCGGGCCGCGGTGGTGGCGGCAGGCATTCTGCTAAGCCGCATCGCGGGCCTGTTGCGCGAGAGCGTATTTGCCCATTTCTTCGGTGATTCAGCGGCTGCCGACGCCTTCAAGGCCGCCTTTCGCATTCCCAACATCTTGCAGAACCTCTTTGGCGAGGGGGTGCTGTCGGCCTCGTTCATCCCGGTGTACAGCCGTCTGTTGGGCCAGGGGGAAGAGGAATTGGGCGACGCCCTGGCGGTCACCTTGGGCGCGATTCTAAGTTTGACGATGGCGTTGCTGGTGGCGCTGGGCGTGGCTGCGGCGCCCTATCTAATCGACGCCGTGGCGCCCGGCTTCGTGGGCGCCAAGCGCGAGCTGACCATCCGTTTGGTGCGAATCTTTTTCCCCGGTGCCGGCTTGTTGGTGATGTCGGCCTGGTGCCTTGGGATCCTCAATAGTCACCACCGTTTTTTCGCCGCGTATGTCGCTCCGGTGGCCTGGAACTGCGCCATCATCGCCGCGATGCTGCTCTACGGCCCCCATTATCGGCAAGATGCCCTGGCCCGGCTGACGGCTTGGGGCGCTGTGATTGGTTCCATCCTTCAGGTTGCGGTGCAATTGCCGCAGGTTCTTTTACTGGTGCGCCATCTGCGGGTGGATCTGACCCGCACCCGCCAGGCGCTGCGCGCGGTGGGCAACAACTTTCTGCCCGTGATTACTGGTCGCGGAGTGGTCCAGATCAGCGCTTATATCGATAATCTGCTCGCGAGCCTGCTGCCCACCGGGGCGGTGGCGGCGTTCAATTACGCACAGATCCTCTACCTGTTGCCGATCAGTCTGTTCGGGATGTCGGTGGCCGCGGCCGAGCTGCCTACCATGTCCCGAGCGGTGGGCGCCCCCGAGCAGGTAGCCGAACGTTTGCGGCAGCGACTCAATCGGGGCTTGCGGCAGATAGCCTTTCTGGTGATTCCCTCGGCCGCGGCCTTTGTCCTGTTGGGCGACGTAATCGTTGGCGCGATCTTTCAGTCCGGCCATTTCACCCATGCCGACGCGCTTTACGTCTGGAGCATCCTGGCCGGATCCGCGGTCGGGCTGCTCGCGGTAACCATGGGTCGGCTTTATTCCTCCGCGTTCTATGCTTTGTGGGACACTCGTACGCCGTTGAAATTTGCCCTGGTCCGAGTGGCGCTGACGATTGCGGCGGGTTATTTGTGCGCGATTGTTCTGCCGCCGCGGCTGGGTATTCCACTGCGTTGGGGGGTGGCGGGGTTGACCTTCTCCGCCGGCGTGGCGGGATGGCTGGAGTTCGCGCTGCTGCGCCACGCGCTTAACCGCAGAGTTGGGCGCTCGGGGCTGGCCAAGCGCTACGTGCTGCAGTTGTGGGCGATGGCGTTGGTGGCGGGTGCGGTAGGGTTGGCGCTCAAGGCTGCAATGGGCACCAGCGGCCCGCGCCTACTTGCCTTGGCGGTATTGCCCGGCTACGGCTTGACCTATCTGGGGCTGGCCTATTGGCTTGGGCTGCCCGAGTTGGCCTCGGTTGCCAGCCGGCTCGTTGGCAGGCGCGCCTGAGCCCAAGAGCGCGCCGGGGGCGAATCGGACACGAGATCATCGCGAGCAAGCCAGCGGAGGAATCGATTAATGGCGCTACGAACTCCACAACAATATCGTGAGTCCTTGCGCGACGGCCGGCGGGTCTTTTTCCGCGGCGCGCGCGTCGCCGACGTCACCAGCCATCCTGTCATCGGCTTGGCCACCGACCACCTGGCGCTGGACTTCGAGTTGGCCGAGGAGCCGGCGATGCGCGAACTGGCGGTGGTGGAGGAGGGGGGTGTGGCCAGCAGCCGCTATTATCAACTGCCGCGCAGCGGGGCCGATTTGCGTCGACGGGCCGAGTTGATCGCAGCCTCCACCCGCCGCGGCGCCACCCTGGTGGTGCTGGCCAAGGAGATCGGCACCGACGCCCTCTTCGCCCTGCACCTGGCCGTGGCCGCACGCTATCGGGAACGAGTCGAGCAGTTCCATCGCTACTGTCGAGACCATGATTTGGCCCTGGCAGTGGCCCAAACCGACGTCAAGGGCGACCGCTCCTTGAGCCCGGCGGCGCAACCCGACCCCGATCATTACCTTCACATCGTGGCCGAGCGTGCCGATGGTATCGTGGTACGCGGAGCCAAGATCCACACTTCGATCGCGCCCAACGCCAACGAGCTGATCGTGCTGCCCACCCGCGCGCTCAAGTCAGGCGAGGGGCCCTATGCGGTGGCTTTCGCCATTCCGATCGATACGCCCGGCCTGAGCCTGATCGCCAGTCCGCATGGTAGCGGCCCCAAGAACCCCCTGGAGCATCCGATCAGCGCACGCCACAAGATGATGGAAACCCTGACCGTATTTGACGACGTCTTCGTGCCCTCGTCGCGGGTCTTCCTGCAGGGCGAGGCCGAGCTGGCGGGGCCGCTGGCGCTGGCCTTCGTGCGTTTCCATCGTTTCACCGCGGTTGCTTATAAACTGCCCCTGTTGGAGCTGCTGAGCGGGGCGGCGTACGCGATCGCGCAGGCCAATGGGATCATCGGCGCGGCTCATGTGCGCGACAAGTTGACCCAACTGGCGGTCTATCACACCGTGGTGCGCGGGTTGTTGGAGCAGGCGGCGGAGGCCTGGACTCTGGAACAGGGCTTGGCGGTGCCCAACACTTTGCTGGTGAACGTGGCAAAGTATCACTTCGCGCATAATTATCATCAGGCGGTGCAGATTGTGCAGGACCTGGCTGGTGGCCTGTTGGTAACGGCGCCAGCGGCCGAGGATCTGAGCAGTGAAGCTACCCGCGCCTATGTCTTGAAATATCTGGGCGGGCGGGCCGACAGCGATGCCGAGAGCCGCTTACGGTTGATGAACCTGGTGTCGGATCTTACCGCCTCCGACTATGGCGGCTATCAGGAGGTACTGGCGGTACAGGCCGAGGGAGGCTTCGAGGCAGAAAAGCTGCAGGCCTTTCGCGAGTACGATTTTCAAGCCGCGGCCGCCTATGCACGCCGGCTGGCTGGGGTGAAATAGTTTCGTTTAGCGGCGGGTGCCTAAGCCCTTGCTTCATTAGTCTGGCTTGCAATCAAATTTTAGCGTCCGGACTGGTAACAACTGCATTTTGCGCACAGACTTGAGTTTGGCCGGACTTTGGCCAAGCCACGGGAACTTGGAAAAGCACGCGCGCAAGCACCGTGCACCGGTTGGTTTTGGGCTCGCCGGTGTCGGTGCAGGGTTGCGGGTGGGCGCTCCCAGCTTCACGCAGAAGTCCGTTGCGGCTCCCCTTAGTATCAGCTATGCTTATGTAAAATCGATGCATATCGAAAGCCTCAAGGTTTTTTGCGACATCGTGGAGAGCGGCAGTTTTTCCTTTGCCGCCTCGCAGAATTTCGTCACCCAGTCGGCGGTTAGCCAGCAGGTGCGCAGCCTCGAGGAAAAATACGATTGCCGCCTCATCGAGCGCGGCCGCACCGGAGTCAAGCCGACCAATGCCGGACAACTACTCTACAGCGCAGGTAAGGAAATTGTACGGCGCTTCCTGGAGTTGGAAAATCGTTTGCGCGAGATCGGATCGGTGGTGGCGGGCTCGATTCGAGTCGGCACGGTTTACAGCGTCGGATTGCACGAATTGCCGGCCTATCTGACCGAGTTTCTGCGCGCCTACCCAGCCGTCAACGTGCATCTGGAGTATCTGCGTGCCAATCGGATTTATGAAGATCTGGTCGAGGGCAAGATCGATCTGGGGGTAGTCGCCTATCCCGCCAAGCGCAGTCAGATAGTCTCGGTCGCCTTCCGTCACGATGAGCTGGTGCTGGTAGTTCCGCCCGATAGCACCTTGGCGCGCCAGTCCAAGGTTAGCTTCAGCCAACTCGAGGGGCAGCGCTTTGTCGGGTACGAACGTGACATCTCCACCCGTAAGGCGGTGGATAAAATCTTGCGAGAGCACGGGGTCAAACCGACCTATACGATGGAATTCGACAATGTCGAAACTATCAAGCGAGCGGTGGAAATCGGGTTGGGCGTCGCCATCGTGCCGCGGCTGACGGCTGAGCATGAGAGCGCGCGCGGATCGCTTAGAGTGCTGGAATTTCAGGAAGGCGTCTTCACCCGCCCGTTGGCGATCATATACAAGCGGGGGCGCGAGCTGTCGCCCGCCATCCACCGCTTTATCGAGTTACTTACTTCCACTCAGACCGCGGTGGCAAAAGCCGCGCGTGGAGAGCGCGAGCGGTCCGAGCATCGCGACAAGACCGACAAGAGTGAACGCGTCGACAAGGCTGCGTCCTGAAGCCGCATAGCGACCTCCAGAAGCTGCCGGTTTGGCTCTCCTCGATCGTAACACGCGCTCCAACTGACTCACTCCAAGGATCGCCCGTGCCCTGTGTTTCAAGCATGGGCTAGCCGCGCTGGCGCTCCGCCGTCCTCAAACGGCTAATTCCAATCCGGCTGTAGCATCGCCATAAGCGCCTTATTCTCCTGTGCAAGGCAAGGGTTACAAGGCTTTAATTCAGCCCGGTGTCAAGTTGCATGCCTCGACAGCAGCTTGCGCGCCGCCAACGCGTATGGCGGTTAGGCCTACCATTTAAATATAATAAAATATGATTTAGACAAACAACAAGGATTTAAATCAATATTTTAATGTTTCAATAAAGAAGGAAAAAACTGCAGAGATAAACAATTAAAATAGATCTAAAAATTGCGTTTGACATTTTATAGTGGCCAGTAGTAATGAAAGCTTACTGCCCGCCCTGAGAGGGATAAAATGGCCAAGACTTACTTAAGTAGCCACCTAAAGGTTCAGCGCTTAATTAAGGGCTTAGTTTTGGCTGAGCTGATGCTTCTTAGCCAGGTTGCTTTGCGGGCAGATGCTGCGGCTCCCAACGTCACTGCCAGCGTCGCCTTGGGCCAGGATGATTTGACGCATGGGAACTTCAACCTGACCGACGCTGGATCGCTAAGCCTGTCGGGCAGTCTCAACTCTTCAGTGGTTACGGACAGCCAGGGGCACGTTTACGTGTCGGATGAAACCAACAATCGGGTGCTGGGTTGGCGCAGCGCAACGAGCTTGGTTAACGGTCAGGCCGCGGATCTGGTTTTGGGGCAGCCCGATTTTCTGTCTTACAGCTGCCCGTCGCCAACTGCCTCGACCTTATGCGGGCCCGAGGGAATTGCCGTGGACAGTTCGGGCAATCTTTACGTGGCGGACGAAACCAATAACCGAGTGCTCGAATACAAGACGCCGTTCAGCGCCTGTGCCAGTTTCCCCTGCGTGGGGCCTGCCGCGTCATTGGTCTTCGGCCAGGGGAGCAGCGGGAGCAACTTTACCGCCAACGTTTGCGCCAATGGCTCCAGCCCCAATCCCTCGCCCAGCGCGACTGGGCTATGTAGTCCTCACGGCGTTGCGGTCGACAGCTCCGGCAATCTGTACATTGCCGATGGAGCCAACAGCCGAGTGCTCGAGTACAACCATCCACTGAGCAGCCCGCCCAACGTGACCGCCAACCTGGTAATCGGTCAGGGCAGCACAGGAACCAACTTCACGGCCAACTCCTGCGCCGACGGAGCTGGCACAGATCCGGCGGTCAGCGCCACTGGTTTGTGTTTTCCCTACGGAGTGGCGATGGACGGCGCCAACGACCTGTACGTTGCCGACAATTTCAACAACCGGGTGCTTGAATACAACACCCCCTTGGGCAATCCGACCAACGTGACGGCTAACCTGGTTTTCGGCCAGGGCAGCAGCGGAACCAACTTCACCGCCAATACCTGCGCCAACGGCAGCTCTCCCAATCCGGCACCCAGCGCCACCGGCATATGCTCGCCACAGGGGGTGGCGCTTGATAGCTCGGGAAACCTGTATGTTGGTGACACTGGCAACAATCGAGTTCTGAAATTCAACGATCCGCTGGGTTCCAGTCCGCCCAACGTGACCGCCAATTTGGTTTTCGGCCAGGGCAGCAGCGGGACGGACTTCACCGCCAACGCTTGCGCTGATGGGGTTGACTCCGACCCAGCCATCAGTGCGACCGGAATCTGCAGGCCCGCAGGGGTTGCAGCCAGTTCTTCGGGGCAAGTTTACATTGCCGATCAGGGTAACAACCGGCTCCTCGGATATGGCAGCGCCAATGCGACGGCCAATCTGGTGCTGGGTCAGTACGATTTTGCGCATAACGTAAAAAATCGGACGAAGGCCAACGGCTTGGGTGAAAACGGGGCGGGGGTGGATAGTCGCGTGGCCGCCGACAGTTCGGGACACGTGTACGTGGCCGACAATGGCAACAATCGAGTGCTGGGATGGCGCAACGCCGGTTCGTTGGTCAGCGGCCAGGCCGCTGATCTGGTTATCGGACAAGCGGATTTTATCTCGTATCTTGCCAATCGGGGGAACAGCACTCCCGCTGCCAACACTCTCAATCTTCCGGTTGGGGTAGCCACTGACAGCGCCGGCAATCTGTATGTTGCCGACTACTACAATTCGCGCGTCCTGGAGTTCAATGCGCCCTTCGCGGCCTGCGCTAGCTTTCCCTGCGTGGGAGGCAACGCCAACCTGGTCTTCGGCATCGACGCCAGCGGCAAGAACTTCACCACGGCGGGTACCTGCGGAACTCCGAGCGCGACCAACCTGTGTAATCCCTCGGCTATCGCGGTGGATAGCTCGGGCAACGTCTACATCAGCGATAACGGTCACGGTCGGGTGCTGGAATATAACAATGCACTGGCCAGCACCAACGTCACCGCCAATACCGTTTTCGGCGTAGACGCCAGCGGCACGAATTTCACCTCCGGGGGCTGCGGCGGTACCAGCGCGACCAGCTTGTGCAGCCCCGCGGGCGTAGCCCTGGATGGCAGAAACAATCTCTATGTCGCGGACAACGGGGAGAGTCGGGTGGTGGAATACAACAGCCCGCTCAGCAGCAATCCGCCTAACGTGACGGCCAACCTGGTCTTCGGCCAGGGCAGCAGCGGGACCAACTTTACCGCCAACACCTGCGCCAACGGCAGCTTTTCCAATCCGGCCCCCAGCGCCACCGGCTTGTGCGGCCCCTCGGGGATCGCGCTGGACGGGAGCGGCAACCTCTATGTTGCCGACAATCTGAACAATCGCGTGCTTGAATATGTCAATCCCCTGGGCTCCAACCCACCCAACGTGACCGCCAGCACAGTCTTCGGCCAGGGCAGCAGTGGGACCAACTTCACCGCCAACGCCTGCGCCAACGGCTCCGGCTCCCCTGCGCCGATCAGCGCAACCGGTCTGTGTACGCCGGCGGGAGTGGCGCTGGACTACCTTGGCAACATTTATGTGGTCGATCTCACCAACAACCGGGCCGTGGTCTACAGTCAGTCCGCGCCCACGCCCACTCCGACCGCGACCGCTAGCTCGACGCCCACTCCGACGGCGACCGCCAGCTCGACCCCGACTCAGACGCCTACGCCTACCGCGAGTGCTTCGCCCACTGCCACCTTAAGCCCCACGCCCACGGCGACATCCAGCCAAACTCCGGCGCCCACCCAGGCTCCCACGGCGACGTTGGTGCCGCCGACAGCAACCGCGACCCTGGCGCCGACCAGTGGACCCACTGCGGTTCCGACCCAAACCGCCGCTCCGACACCTACCGCTGCACCCACGGCGGCGGCCAATGTTGCGCTGACCGGTACGGGCAATGGCAGCGGCGGTCCCGGCGCCACGGTAAGTGGCGGCAGCTTCAGCTTGACCAACACCACCTCGGGGGTCGAGACGATCGCCTCGGTGAGCATAGTCGTGAGCGATCCCAAGCTGTTCGGCTCGCTTACGCTGACGGCGAGCGTGGGTGGTCAGCAGACTGCGGTCACGGTAAGCGGCAGCGCCATAGCGGCCACGACCCTATTTGAGTTCTCCCCGGCGCTGATCGTGCCTGCCGGAGGTTCGGTGACTTTCTCGTTGAGCACGGTGATCTCGTTAAATCCGGCGATGAACGATCAAATGGGCGTCAGATATGCCTACGCGTCGATCGTGCCGATGTCGAGCGACGGTCAGTCGCGAGGCATGGTGCCGTTGCTGCTGGGATTGGGTCTGATCGGGATGGTGATGATGCTCAGTGAGAAGCGCAAACGGCGGCACACCGCACTGGCGGTAGCAGTGGCGCTGGCGCTGATGGCGGCAATCGCTGGCTGCAGTAGCAGCAGTAGTTCTTCCAAGCCCAGCTCCACGCAAGTGGTTCAGGGCGCGGCGGTCAGCCAAGGCGGGACGCCCCAAAAGGTAGCTGGCCTGCCCCTGCTGCTGGGCACCATCCAACAGCAGTGAAGAGGGTCGAGGAGTCACTTGCGTCAATTATGCTGCCGATAGAACGATCGCGCGCTGAAACTTCAGCCTTAGGGGAGATTAGGAGCGATGGCGGCAAGAAGTTTGATAGTGGCTGGAGCATCCCTCGCGATGATGCTGGCGGCGCAGCTTGCGCTGGCGCAGTCCGGCAGCAACGGGATTTATGGAGGGTACGTCGGCAGCGACCAATGGATGCAAAACCAGAATGACATGGCCCGCGACCGGGTCAGGATGGACGCACTGCAGCGCGGTGGAGCGAGCGGCGGATGCAACCAGTTGCCACAGGGATGGGCGCGTGTCGACGCTACCGTTCATTTCCCGGCCAGTTACGGTGGCTATGCCGGGTGGGTGAACACTGCTGAACTACTGCCGGTGGGTCGCGACTTGAAAGCGTTTCTTGCCAGTCACAGCGTGACGGGTGCTTTCGTGCGGCCAGCGCTGCGCGCCAGCGCCAGCACCGTGACGACCAGGGTATGCGCCCCGGCTGGACAGAGGTTCTGGCTGATTGTCGATTCTGGCATGGCGCGTGTGGCGGTTGGACAACTCGCGATGGGCAGCGCGGGGGCCAGCGACACGGTCTCGCTGACTGCGCCGCCGCTGTCCAAATCGAACGATAGCCAGGCCAGGAGCGCGCCCTCCATCCGGGTGGCTCCGATCGCCACCAGTCCTTTCCAAAAGCCTGCAGTAGACAACTCTTGGAAAGCGCCGACCGTCGACGATAGCTGGAAGCCGCCCACTGTGGGGTCAGGCTTTGTGCCGCCTGGCAGTCGATAAGCCTATCTGGCGCTTGGATCGTTACTCGCCCAGGCCAAAGAGCTGAGGTGCCAAGAAGGTGAAGATTCCGTGGCCGGGATCGACCACGTAAATCTCTCCTTCCTTGGGGTTGAGCGCGATGCTGGAGGGATGGGATAGGCCGGTATCCACGCCTTTGATTATAGCTATCGGTGGCACGTCGCCGTTGGCGGTCTCCGACCATACTCCCACGAAGCCCGCCGGCGCTACCCAGCCCGAGGGTGGAATAGTTTTCAGCCCGGCCCGCGGACTGATGCCGTGGTAGGTCGGAATATGAGGGGTGAAGTCGTATTTGACATAGGTAGGGACCAAGCCCGCCGAGGTGTAAGTGGGAATCAGATCGGATTGCATCACGCTGACGAAGATCTCGCCCTTGTAAACCGCGGTGTGCCAGTCGCCCAAAATACCGGTTTTCGGGCCCACGATTTCGCGCAGCGGAGCGACGTCGCCGTCATCGGTGCCTCGAAACATGAAGATCGCCGGCCGCGAGCGGCTGATGGTGGGTTCCGAGCCCGAGACCACGATCACGTCATGCTCGGGGTCGTAGGAAACTCCCATGATCGAGCCCAGCCGCGTCTTGGGCCCGGCAATCTCCTGTACCGGCTTGACGTTGCCCTGTCCCAGCCAGGGATAGACTGTTACCGAGTGGCTGCCCAGATTAGCTACCAGGATGTGTTTGCGTACCGGATCGAGCGCGACCCCGCAGGGCTCCGAAAGCCTGGTGTCGGGGCCCTGGATATAGCGCAAGGGCGGTTGGTTACCGCTGGCATCGCCGGCAAAGGTCAGGATGGCGGCGGCGTGCGTGCTGGGGATGACGATTTCATCGCGCGCCGGATTATAAACCACGCCATGGATGGTTCGCGAAAGGCGGGTGTGGCTGCCCTGGATGGTACGCACCGGCTGCATGTCGCCGTTTGCCAGCCTGGCAAACGCGGCAAGACGCGGGTCGATGTTTCAATTGGGAACCAGTAACTGGTTGCGCTTGCTGTCGTAGCCCAGCGCCATCGTGCTGTTGGTCCCGACCACCGGAGTCCCTGGAGGGGCATTGCGAATGATCCGCTTGGGTGCCACATCGCCCTGTGCGTTGAGGTCGAAGGCTTCGCCTTGATGGCCGAAGTTGGCGACCCAGATTTCCGCGTGGCGGCTATCGATCGCGATGCCGGTGGGATTGCGAATCTCGGTGTGAGGGCCGTGAATTACGCGCAAGGGCGCCACGTCGCCATTGGCATCGCGAGCGAAGATGAGGACTGAGTTGTTGCCCAGATTGGCGACCGCGATCAGATTGTGAACAGTGTCCACTGCAATCGAGCGCGGCCAATCAAGCTGCGTCTTGGGCCCTTGAATCACCCGCAGCGGGGTAACATCGCCCTGGGCCAGCCCGGAATAAATGCGAATGGAGGGGGGACGGAACTCGGCCTTGAGGCGCGGCTCGTTCTGCGCCCCCTGCAAGCGGACCAGGTTGAGATCGCGGGCCGAATGCTTGCCGAAATCCCCCTCCCACCAGTTGCCGTCATTGGCCACGCCGATTTCATTGTGTTGCTGGTCCCAGAAGATCCCCCAGGGGACGGCCAGGCCGGTTTTCGCTCCCCATATGTAGCGTATGGGGTGGGTCAAGCCGGTCGCTCCCAGCCGAAAGATAGTTACGATGTCCACCGCGGTGGAAGAGACCGCGATCTCCTTTCGCACCTGGTTGATCGCTGCCGCAAAGGCGCCGTGGGGCACCGCCAGCGTGCGCGGAGTGGCGTCACCGCGGGCGCTGTAGGGAAAGGCCATGATACTGTCGCCGGTATCGGCGTTGAGGGTATAGACCTCGCGCCGCACCGGATCGACCAACACGTTGCCGATGGTTTCGCAGCGGGTGTCGGGGCCGATTATCTGGGTTAGCGGCTGGGTGATGCCATCTTCCACCACGTTGCCAGTGCGCCGATAGAGCAGCAGACTCTTGAGATTAAAATCGCTGAAGGCAACCACGTCGTGGTCGGAATCAACCGCTACCCCGCTGAACTCCGGGTAGTGGTCGATCACACAGCGCACCGGAGTGAGGTCGCCGCCCAGCAAGGCACGGTTGAGCGCGCTCTGAAGCGCCGACGGATGGCTCGAGCTGGCCGACTGGCCTACGTCGCCAGCCTGCGCCCTCGCCGGGGCAGCTAGGTCCGAAACGACGCTGAGAAGCAGTGAAGCCAGAGCGCAGATACCGGCCGCGATTCCCAGCCGTGACCTGGAGCGCAATCGTTTTGGTCTGCGCATCGTTTGCCTCCCTGACTGAGCCCGCCCGTTAACCATGCGCGCTACCACGAAGGCTGGTTTAGCGTCAAGCCGCACCCGCGCCGCGGTTTCGTCAGCAGCGCCAGGCTGGGCCGGCTAATCGTGCAGTCTGGGGATCACGTGCTTGGCGAACAGATCGAGCGAACGCTCAGCATATTCCAGAGGCAGGCCGCCGAAGCGAAAGGTACAATCGACCTGGGTAAAGCCCATCAATTCTTGACCGCGCTGCAAAATCTCGACGGCTTCCTGCGGCGTGCCGACCAAAATTCGGGAGGCCGCAATTAATTCGTCGATATTGTGGACGTCGCGGATTACTTTCTGCTCTTCTTCGATGTTGCGTTCGCCACGCATGCGGTCGATAGTGTGGGTGCTGGCCCCGATATAGCGATGAAGCGCTTGGGCGGCCAGCGCCTTGGCTTCCTGGCGATTGTCAGACAGGACGACCTGGTAATGGGCGGCGATTCGATAGTCATTGGGCGGATGGCCCGACGCACGCCACGCCTGGCGATAGACCTTGTTCAATCCAATCAGCGGCTCGACCCCGCGATAGGCCACCGTTAGGATGCCAAAACCCTGCTCGCCTGCCCATTTGAAGCTTTCCGGCGTGCCGCCGCAGGCCAGCCAGACCGGCAAGCGTGGTTTTTGCTGCGGGCGCGGCCAAAGCTGCAAATCCTTAGCTTGATAAAATGGGCCGTCGTGGCTGAAGTGCTCGTTGGCCCAAGCTTTGAGGATCAAGGCCAAGCCGTCTTTGAGCCGATCCTGCGAGTTCTCCATCGGAACATGAAATCGATCGTAATCGAAGGCCACGAAACCGCGCCCCACGCCGAGATCCACCCGGCCGTTGGACATCAGATCGATCATCGCCAACTGTTCGGCGATCTCGATGGGATTGTGCAAAGGCAAGACGATAATCGACGAGCCCAGACGCACCCGCTTGGTACGTTGGGCCAAGGCGGAGAGCATGGTCAGAGTGGAGGGGATGATGCCGCCATAAGCATCGAAATGATGCTCGTTGGCCCACAACGAATCGAAGCCCAACTCTTCGCTCTCGGCCAGCATATCGACGAAGTGCCGCATGAATTCGCCCAGGTCGCCATCGACGTCGGCAAAATAGGTGGGCAGGCAAAAATGTCCAAACTTCACAGCTTTTCTCCCATCATCTGGGCCCGCGTTGATGGCGACTGTCACGGCCAGAGAACCATCGAAGAGCGCAACAACGCATACATTTGACTGTCGTATCGCTCAACGCTGACCCCTTAACAATCCCCACAGGACCATTTAGCCCGATCCGCGGGTACATGCCAGAGTCAGGCTGACCCGCGACGCCCATTCCGCCACGGGCTCGAAGATCCTTGGTGCTATCCACTACCTAACATAGCGCGTAAGTTTGTTCGCAAGCGGGCTCGTCACCTTCCAGATTGCGGCAGAACTCGGGCCTGAGCGGTTTCGCGAAACTTGGCGAGGACAGGGCTCATGTTCACGGGAAGGGCCAAACAGGTTGCGGCGTTTTTCAGTGAGCGCGATTTCTATACAATCAGTCGCGCTACTCGGTGCTGATCTAGGCGCGGCGCGGAGCGGCGGGCTTCGGTGTTTCCAGCCCGATCCACACCTCGGCTGTGCGGCTGTCGATAGGTCTGTCGATGATGCTGGCCGTGGCCGAGCCGCTGCTCGCCTTGTCGGCGGAAAGGCGGATCAGATGGATGGCAGCGACGGTGTACGGGTGGGACTCATGGGGCGTAGCGAAATGATACGCGCGTTGCTGGCCTGACCTGCACGCCGAGGAATCGCGGACGATGTTGGCGGCTTTGCTGGTGGCGTTGGGAGGCGGGCTGGGCTCGATGGCGCGCTATCTGGTGGGAGGTTGGTTCGCTGCTCGCCTGAGCTCCAGCTTTCCCTACGGTACCTTCTTCATCAACGTTACCGGCAGCTTCGTAATTGCCTTTTTTCTGGCCTTTGCCGAGGACCGGGTCTGGCTGGGGCCCAATTGGCGGCTGTTCTTCGCGATCGGCGTGGTGGGCGGCTACACCACCTTCTCCACCTTTGAATTTGAATCGATTCGGCTCTTGCAGGACGGCGAGATGCTGGCGGGTGCCTTCTACATGCTCGGCAGCGTGGTATGCGGAGCGCTGGGCGCGGTAGCGGGATTGGTTTTGGGCAGTCGGCTCTAAAGCGCGGCCAGGTGGCGTGGCTCGTGGCGGCGCAGCCTTGGGACATTCCAGATACCCACTCCGTAAATCCCCTGGTCAGGGAACGGGGTTTGCAGAAAGAGAAGACCAAGGAAGCAAACCGTCTTTGACGCAGCGGCTGTTTTTATGCGGAAAGCCGACTTCGCGCAGGCCGAAAGGGTTTTTGGCCCCTGCTTAAAGCCGGTTTTTCAGGGGAACATCATAGAGCCCACCGGATTCCATTCGCCTCGCACTGGCACCTCGGAGTTGAGCAGTTGGTCAATCTGGGCCTGGTCGGGTGTTGGTGCGGAGGGTGCCTGCTCGCGCAGTTGTTTGTACCTTTCGTAGGCTGCCAAGCTGCCGATATACACACAATCGCAAAATTTGGTGTCGGGGAAATAATAGGTAAGCACACCTTTGCGCTCCAAGCTGTTAAAGCGCAACGGAGTCAGCCCCGCGATCGCCTGCTGCATCGCGGGCGTAATGGGTACCTGCTTGAAGCCGGCCTGGGCCAACATGGGTTCGAGCATTTGGACGCGCGAAGGGCGAACCGGCGGATTGATAACCGGCGGAGTAGTAAGAGTTTGAGCGCAGGCCGTAGCCAACCCCATCGCCGCCAACAGGACCAGTGATTTGGTTTTGCAAAACATCTGCAGCATCTTTAATGCTCCGCCGCACTTGCCGCAACCCGATCCCATTGCGGTTGCGCTGGCGTGCGGCTCTTTCCCCGGCGGCGCGCCTGTGGCACTTTGATTCGATGGTGCTGTTTAAGCGGGCCCGCCAGTTGCATGTTTCGTTCCGCGATTGAACGAATGGCGCCTTACCTGCCGGGAGAGCAACCCCGGCTCGGTGAGCGCCTGATCAAGCTTAACACCAACGAGAACCCTTATCCGCCCTCGCCCCGGGTGCGGCGCGCGATCGTACAGGCGGCCGTGGCCGAAAGTTTGCGGCTGTATCCGCGGCCGCGGGCCGATAGCCTGGTGGCAGCGGCGGCGCGCTATTACCGCCTGCCGGCAAACATGATTTTGGCCGGCAACGGCTCCGATGAGCTGCTCTCGATGCTGTTTCGGGCCACCCTGGACGCGGGCGATGTAGCGGCTTGGGCGGTGCCGACCTATTCGCTGTACGACACGCTGGCCGCGATTGCGGGCGCGCGGGTGATACGTGTCGAGCTGGGGCGCGATTTCGCCTTTCCCCTGCGCGCGCTGGCGCGCGCGCGCGCTCGGCTGACGATCGTGTGTAATCCCAACTCCCCCTCGGGGACGCTGGTGGCGCGCGAGGATCTGATCGAATTGGCGCGCCGACTGCACCCGCGCCTGTTGGTGATTGACGAGGCCTATGTCGACTTCGCCGAGCGCAGCTCGCTACGGCTGGTGCGAGCCTTGGACAACGTGGTGATCCTGCGTACGATGTCCAAGTCGTTCTCGTTGGCGGGGATGCGGTTGGGGCTGTTGCTGGCACCGCCGCCTCTGATCGAGCAGTTACTCAAAGTAAAGGATTCCTACAATTTAAATTGTCTGGCGCAGGCAGCCGGCGCCGCCGCCTTAAACGACGCCGCCTGGGCCTTGCGCAACGTGCAGCGGGTGCGGCGCACGCGGAGAATGACCGAGGTCGGGTTGCGCAAAATCGGCTTCGAAGTCCCTTCCTCGGCGGCCAATTTCGTGCTGGCGCGAATGACGGGAATTAAGCTTGAGGGGATGGCCGCGCAGCTGCGCCGGCGTGGCATCCTGGTGCGTTATTTCGATACTCCGCTGCTTTACGATTGCCTGCGAATTACCATCGGCAAACCTGCCGAAATGAAAATCCTACTCCGGGAGCTAACCGCCTTGGTCCCTGCGGCGCGTGCCGGCGGCGGCGCGGGTCGCGGGCGGTCAAGGGTGCGCGCTTGAGCCAAAAGTGCTACCGGCGAAGGACGCGCCCGCTGCTGCGGTGGCGCGTCCGCCGTCCTGCTTTACTGGAACCTGAGCGGAGCAGAAAACAGGTACGATGACCCTTCGGCGGTTGTTCCAATCTTTTCGCGCGCCGCGCGCGGATTCGGTCCAGGATTCGGAGCGAGGTCGGGAGCCGTGGCTGCTGGTGGGGTTGGGCAATCCTGGCGAGCGCTATGCCCACAGCCGCCATAACCTGGGTTTCCTCGCGATTGAGCTGATCGCCCACCAAGCCGCCATCAGCCTAGGCCAACAACGCTTCAAGGCGCGGCTGGGCCGGGGCGACTTCGGGGGCCATCCGGTCCTGTTGGCGCAACCGCAAACTTTCATGAATCTGAGCGGTGAGAGCGTGGTCTCCTTGCTAGGCTACTTCAAGCTGCCGCTGGGCCGCCTGCTGGTGTTCCATGACGACCTGGATCTGGAACCGGGAGTGGTGCGGCTCAAGCGCGGTGGTGGCGACGGCGGCCATCGCGGCCTGCGTTCGATTATCGAGTTGCTGGGCAACGCCAATTTCCTGCGTCTGCGCATGGGAGTAGGCCATGCGCCGCAAGGACGCGAACCGGTCGGCTATCTGTTGGAGCCTATGAATGCTGCCCAGATGGCCCAGATACAGCCGCAACTGGAGCGCGCGGCTCAGGCGGCGCGGGCGGTGCTCAATGATGGCGTGGAGCGAGCGATGAACCAGTTCAATCAGCGTGGTTAGCCGTGGCGCTCGAAGCGCGGCCTGACGGCCAGCTGGTTCGCCATTTCCGTGCGCCGAGGATGACGGGAAGCTTAGGTGCGACCGACCGCCTAGCCTTGAAACCCGCAACTGTGAGTCCGCGGGCAAGCGAGGGTAGCCGCACCTGATAAACCAGGCTAGAGCCCTGACAAGTGGCTGGGGGTGGTTGAGAGCGCTCCAGCTACCGCGGAATGATGCCTAGTTGCTGGCCGCCAGCTTATCTTCCTTGGCAAGTTGCGCCTTGTAGGTGTTCCAGTGTTTCAGCACGTTGATGGCGGCCTGCAATTGCACATCCTGCGGTTTGCCTTTGGCACCCGCCTTGCTCTGGTTCTCCGGCTTGGCCGGGACCACTTGGCCGCTATGCGGCAGACTCAAGCCACTGGTGGCCGGGCTCTTCTTTTGGCCGTTGATGAAGTGGTGGGGTAGATCGCTCTCGCGAATCTCTTCATCCTGGTCTGCGGTTCCCGCCGGCACTTCCATCGTATTGCTCGCCAACCGCGGCTCCTCCACCACCACATCGGGCGTGATTCCGACCGCCTGAATAGAGCGCCCGTTGGGCGTGTAATAGCGAGCGGTGGTCAACCGCAACGCCGAGCGATCATCCAGCGGCAGAATGGTCTGGACGGACCCCTTGCCGAAGGTCTGAGTCCCCACGATCACGGCACGATGATGGTCTTGCAGGGCGCCGGCGACAATCTCGCTGGCACTGGCGCTGCCGCCATTGACCAGCACGACCATCGGGTAGTCCACGAAATTGTCCTTCTTGTGCGACATGTATTTCTGTTCCTGACTCTGTCGCCGGCCTTGCGTATAGACGATCAGGCCGCCGTCCAGGAAATCATCCGCTATCCGCACCGCTTGATTGAGCAAGCCACCGGGGTCGTCGCGCAGGTCCAGCACCAGGCCCTTGATCTGGCCGTGATGCTCCTTTTCGTACTTGCTCATCGCTGCTTCCAGGTCTTCGTCGCTATGTTCCTGGAATGTGGTCAGATGGATATATTCATAGCCGCCCGGTAGCTGATGGGCCTTGACCGACTTTATCTGAATGACGTCGCGCTTCATCGTGACCGTGAACAGTTCGGGCACGCCGTCGCGATGCAAGGTCAGGCTTATCGGACTACCCTTGGGCCCGCGCATCGCCTTGACCGCGTCGGTCAGAGTCATGTCCTTGGTAAAGTCGTTGTTGATTTTGATGATCTCATCGTTGGGCTTGATCCCGGCCCGATATGCCGGAGTGTCCTCGATGGGCGAGACCACGGTCAGGACACCATTTTTGATCGTGATTTCGATCCCCAGGCCGCCGAAGCTGCCCCGGGTTTCGATTTGCAGGTCTTTATAGAGGTCCGGGGTCAGGTAGGCGCTGTGAGGGTCGAGCGAAGCCAACATCCCAGTGATCGCGCCGTTGATCAGATCCTTGGTAGAGACTGGCTCGACGTAATTTTTCTGTACGATCGCCAGCACGTTGGCGAAGGTCTCGAGTTGGTCGTAGGAGCTGTCGGGTAAGGCTTGAGCGCGGCGGACCGCAAGTTGGCCGACGATCAGCACGCACGCAACCACGCACAGAAGCCCTGTGATAAGCCACTTGTTTTTCTTTATGGTGGTCATTAAACAACCTGCGATAACTAACCTGCGATGAACAAAATCAGCTCTGGGCGAAGCGCCAAAGCTAGCTCTCCTTGCTGTTGAGCAGCTCGCCCAGCGCCTCGCGGATATCGTCGCGCGACCAGTCGAACCCGCCCACGTGATGAGCCACGATCCGCCCATTGCGATCGATGATAAAGGTCTCGGGTACGCCGGTAACGTTATAGGCGTCGCCGATCTGGTTGTCGGGGTCAAGCAGGACTTCAAAATGCAGATTATTCTGTTCGACGAACGGCATCACCACGGGACGCCCGGCGCGGTCTTCGCTGACTGCTAGCATGACAAAGTCGGGGCGCGACTTGAAGGCCTCGTAAAGTTTTTCCATCGAGGGCAGCTCATCGCGGCAGGGGCCGCACCAAGTCGCCCAGACATTGAGGAACACCACCTTGCCGCGCAAATTCTTGAGGGAGACTTCTTTGCCACTCAAGCTCTGTAAGCGGAAATTCGCCGCCAAGTCCCCCGCCGCAACTGGCGCCGAGCCGGTGGTACTGGCCATCACATCGGAGCTCTGTGGTGCCGCCACCGACGGCCGTGCCCACAGGCGCAGGCCCAGGGTGCCAATCCCCGCAACTACTAGAACCAAACCGGCCACCGATAGGATTTTGTACTTCATGGTTGCGATGCCCAGGCGGCCTCGCGCTGGAGTGCCGCAGGTTGTTGGGTGTACGACCAGGCGTATAATACCAAGCCGCCGATCACCATCAGAGCCGCGATCAGTTGCGCTTCGGATAGCCCCATCCACACCCGAGGATTGACCCGAATGAATTCCACCATGAAGCGGCTGGCTCCAGCCAAGATAAGGTAGAGATAAAACAGCCGCCCGTCCGGTTGCGAACGCTTGCGAATAGACCACAGGAACAGGCAAACCGCGGTATAAAGCAGCGCCTCGTAAATTGGCGCTGGATGGACCCGGACCCAGGGCGCGCAGCCATAATCGTTACAGCCCGGAGCCGCCACCAGCTGATTGGCATGATTGAGCGCCAGCACGCTACGTCCGGTCCAACCCACGATCGCATGCGGGTAGGACATCGCCCAGGGCAGCTTGGATTCCATGCCCCAGTCGCCGTCGCCCGACAGCAGGCAGCCCACCCGTCCCAGCGCCTGCCCGATCGCGATCCCCGGAGCCAGCGAGTCGGCCGCGACCAACCATTTGATCCCATAATGGCGCACGACCAGAAAGCTGACCGCGATGCCACCCATCAGGCCGCCAAACCACACAAAACCCGCACCGGAAAAGATGATGGTGCTGGGATGGGTGGCATATTGGGGCCAATTATCGATCACGTCGTACAGGCGCGAGCCTGCAATCCCGCCCAGCGCCGCCCACAACACCAGCATCGAGGCCTGGTCGGGATTCAAGCCGCGGCGCTTGAACTCGCTGGTGCAGATCAGATCAGCGGCGATGAAGCCCAAAGCCATCATCAAGCCGTAGCTGTAGACGGTGAGCGGTCCTATTCGAAACAAAACCGGCAGCATAGCGTTTCCCCTACTATAATATGCGGCCGGCGCTCTCACCAGACGGGTGTACTGGCCGGTGCGGCGCTGCTACATCATAAGTAAGACGGTCCGGTGCGAGCGGTTGTTCAAAGGGTAACACGGGCTCGGGTAAGCGTGGAAGGGCGCGGGGTGGGAGCCATCGGCCGAGGGCTGCTGGTCTTGCTTGGGGTGGCCAGCAGCGATCAGGAGGCCGATTGCCACGCCCTGGCTCGGCGCCTGCCGGCCTTGCGCATTTTCCCCGACCCAAACGGCAAGATGAACCTGGATTTGGTCGCCGCTGGCGGCCAGATGCTGGTGGTCTCGCAATTCACCTTGTTGGCCGATACGCGCGGCGGCCGCCGCCCCTCCTTCTCCAAGGCTGCTCCCGCCGAACAGGCACGCTCGCTCTACGAGCTGTTCATCGCCGCCTGCCGCGAACGCGGATTGGAAGTTGCGCACGGTCACTTTGGAGCAAAAATGGAGGTCGAGCTAGTCAACGACGGACCAGTCACCCTGATTGTGGACAGCAACGAGGCTTGACCGTGGGGCGGGCCGGCTTCTACCCGGTCGAATCGGGCCGGATCTCTTTTCGCCGCGATGGCTACTGGTACAGCGACGCGGAGCGTATCGACAATCCTCGCATCGCCCTGCTGTTCAGTCGCAGTTTGCGGCGCACACCCGACGGCAACTACCGGCTGCAGGTCGGCGACGAGCAGGCCGCGGTGACCGTCGAAGACACACCCTATGTCGTCACCGCCGTCGATATATCGGGCGGCGGCGAGGTGACGGTCACGCTCAACGACGGTAGCCGGGAAGAACTGGCCTACGATTCGCTGGAGGTGGGGACGGACAATGCGCTTTACTGCGCCGTCAAGCAGGGAGAATTTCGCGCGCTATTTTTGCGTCCAGCCTACTACCATTTAAGCCCGCTGTTTGTCGAGCAGAGCACGGGTGGCTTCGCGCTCCGCCTGCAGGGTCGGACTTATCCGATTCGCTCGGCTTCCGCCCCGTCATCGGAATGACGCCACTTCTTAACATAGTGCTGGTGCGTCCCGAGATTCCCCAGAACACCGGCTCGATCGCGCGCCTGGCGGCGGCTACCCGCGTACGCCTGCACCTGGTCGGCCCGCTAGGCTTTTCTCTGGAGGATCGCTACCTGCGGCGCGCCGGGTTGGATTACTGGCCGTTGGTCGATGTGCGCAGCTATGAAGATTGGGCACGGTTTTTAGAAGCGCATCGCGGTGCCCCAATGAAACTGTTTTCCGCCCGCGCCACTACGCCATATATCCACGCCGGTTATACCGCGGGCGATTACCTGCTGTTTGGCAGCGAGACCAAAGGGTTAGGGCCGGCGATGCTCTCAGCGGGGCTGGGCCCCGCCTTTCGGATCCCCATTTTCGAATCCGGCGTGCGCAGCCTCAATTTGGCCAATGCCGTTTCGATTGTGGTTTACGAAGCGCTGCGCCAGTTCGGTGCGCTCGATCGAAGCTGACGCTTCACTGGCGCGGACAAGTCGCGCATCCGCCGCTGGAACAGCCGCAACCGCCGCCCCGCGGCGCAGGCCTGATCTCATAGCCCAGATCCGCAACCGCTTCGGCGCCGACCCAGCGCAAATCATCCTGAAGCGGCCGATCGCAATGGGCACATTGGCGAACTTCCCGTCCATCGACCAGAACCACGCAAGCGATAACCTCGCGCGTGCACGAGGCGCAATAGGCGACCGGGAAACTGGGCGAAAAACTTTCAGACCGGGTAAGCATTCCTGGCATCCAGCCGGATGATAACTCACCAGCGCAGAAACACAACCCGTCATTTGCCAGCTTGGCGCTTACGCCCTCGGAGGCCACGTTACAGATAGGGCTCGCCCAGGGCGCTGGGTGCCCGGCCATGGCCACCCATCGGGGTCAACACTACTAGGGTGAGCAGATAGGGCAGGGCGAGAAAGAGCTGATAGGGCAGATGAGTACCGGCGGCTTGCAGCGTAAATTGCAAGGCCATCGCACCGCCAAACAAAAGCGCCCCAAGGGCGACGCCCGGCGCTGTCCATTGGCCCAAGATTACCACCGCCAGGGCGACGAAACCGCGCCCGGCCGACATCCCCTCCACGAAGGTATTGGCATAGCCCAGGCTGAGGTAGGCGCCGCTCAGTCCGGTCAGGACGCCCGAGATCATTAACGCCTCCCAGCGTAGGCGATACACGTTCATCCCTAGAGCATCGGCGGCCTGCGGCCTTTCGCCGGCCGCGCGCAAGCGCAATCCAAAGGGAGTCCGATTGAGGGCTAGGCTGGTGAGCGGGACCAGCACCGCGGCCAGATACACCAATGCGTTGTGATGGAACAGCGCCGGTCCCAGCATTGGCATGCGTGTTAAGGGCCCCAGCTCCAAATGAGGTAATCCAGCCACGGTGAAGGCGGTTCCGGTGGCGCTGAAGACGCGTCGATAAAGCACGCCGGTAAGACCCAGCGCGAACAGATCCAGTGCGGTACCGGCGACCACCTGATTGACCGCCAGATTGACCACCAGCACCGCCAGCAGGGCGCACATCAGCAGGCCGGTTACGATGGCGCCCACCAGCCCGATCAGAAGGCTATGGCCAAAATAGCCTCCCGCCATCGCGCTGAAGGCGGAAGCCAGCATGATCCCCTCGATCCCGATATTGATGACCCCGCTTTGCTCAACCACCAGCTCGCCTAGGGCGGCCAAGAGCAGGGGCGCGGCCATCGCGATGGTCGAGCTGACAAACGCCTCAAGCATTGACCGCGGGCTCGGCCGAGGAAGTTTGAGAAGCTTGAGCGCTCGAGGGCGCGCGGCGTAGAACAGGGGTGTCAAAGGCAAGCAGGAGAAAGATAACGACCGCCTGGATCACCTGGACCAGCACTGGGGAAATTCCCAGCACTCGTTGGATCGATTGCGAACCGTTGTCCAGAGCTCCGAAAAAACCAGCGGTCAATACGACCGCCAATGGATTGAGCCGAGCCACTAAGGCTACGGCGATAGCCTCGTAGCCCCACCCCGGCGAAAAATTTTCGTACAAGCGGCCGCTGATCGCCGATATTTGAACCGCGCCGCCCAGGCCGGCCAGCGCGCCCGACAGCGCCATCGTGGCGAGGGTGACCCGGTTCACCCCCAAGCCATAAAAAGCCGCGGCGCGCGCGTTTTTGCCCACCGCCCGCAGCTTGAAACCCGCTTCGGTCCGATACAGCCAGATCTCGCAGCCAACCGCCATCAGCAGCGCCAGCACCAGCCCAAAGTTGAGCTGGCTGGGAGCAAAATAGAGGTCAAGCTGCGCCGCCGGCGCGATTGGCGCGCTCACGGGCAGCGCGCGCGAGGGCTCCATCAGCGGCCCATGCACGGCCCAACTGACCGCCTGGATCGCGACATAGTTGAGCATGATGGTGCTGATGACTTCGTTGACCCGGTAGCGGGTTTTGAGCATTCCGCATAGGCCGCTCCACAAGGCGCCGGCCAGCGCGCCGGCCAACAGCAGCGCCGTGACCGCGAGCAGATGAGGCCAACCAGGCAGATGCAGACCCAGGGCGCAGGCGGCCATCGCGCCCACCAGAAGCTGGCCATCGGCCCCGATATTCCACAGCGCGCCGGTAAAAGCGACGCTGACCGCCAGGCCGGTGAACACCAGCGGCATCGCCTTGGTCAGGCTGTCGGTGACTGCCAGCCAGCTTCCGGCCGCGCCCTCCAGCAGGGCGGCGAAGACCGCTAGCGGCGCGATCCCCACCGCCGCCAAAGCCAGCCCCACCAGGAGCAAGGCCAACGCGATCGCCGCCAGCGGCCCGCGCAAAGCTATCCAACTACGGTAAATCAGGCGGATGCTCCGGCCATCAGCAGGCCCATTCGTTCGGGATGCCGTTGCTGGGGGGCGACTTCGGTCAGGACGCCGCGACTCAGTACGGCCACGCGATGGCAGCAATTGAGGACCTCATCGAGGTCCGTGGAGAAGAGCAGGACCGCCCCGCCTTGGGCGGCGAAATCGCCGATTACGCGATGAACGGCGGCGGCCGCGGCGACATCCAGGCCGCGGGTCAAATCGTGAGCGACCAGGACCTTGGGCGCGGTGGCCACCGCGCGCGCCACCATCAGGCGCTGGCGATGACCGCCGGAGAGCGCGCCGGCCGTCAGCCGCGGCCCGGGCGCACGGATCTGAAAGCGTTCGATCAAGGCCTGGCACAGTCCCATCACCCAGCCGCGATCAATTAAGCCGTGCCGGCGCGCGCGCCGGCGCAGCACCGCGGCCAGGAGTAGATTTTCCCACAGTGGAAAATCCAGGATGAGTCCGTCCAGGTCGCGGTTTTGCGGCAGCACGGCGATTTCCTCGCAGCCGCCGGCCGGCAGCGGGCGGCCGTTCAGCAGGATGCGGCCGGCGGTAGGACGATGCAAACCGGCCAGGGTTTCGACAAACTCGCGCTGTCCGTTGCCGTCAACTCCGGCCACTCCGAGGATCTCACCGGAATCGAGCCGCACAGAGACGCCCTTGAGGGACGCGCGGCCGGCCAGCTCCAGGCTTAGCGCCTCCAGCCGCAAGATCTCCCGCGGAGGAGTGGGCGCGGGGGTATTCAACGGCTGCTGCGCGGGCACGATTTCGCCCACCATCGCGGCGGCCAAGCGCGCCTCGCTGATCTCTGCCGGGCGAGTACGCATCACCACCTGCCCCGCGCGCAGGACCGTCACTCGATCGGCCACCGCCAGCGCCTCGGGCAGCTTATGAGTAATCAGGATCACGATCCGACCGCTGCCGCGCAGCTTGCGCAGCAAGTCGAGAAATCCGGCCAGTTCGTGCGGCCCCAACAGGCCGGTGGGCTCGTCCAGGATCAGCACCCTGGGATCGAGACTCAGGGCGCGCAAGATCTCTAGCCGCACCCGCGCGGCGACTGAAAGAGTTTCGATCAGGGTGCTATCGAGGGGCAGTTGGAAATCCAACTCGGCGGCCATTCGCGCAGCGGCGGCTGCCGCTGCGCGGGCCGCGCGCCCGCCGCGCCATAAAGCGCCGGCAATCAGATTATCGGCCACCGTAAAGCGCTCGAACAGCAGTGGGCTTTGATGGACCAGGGCGATTCCGGCGGCCAAGGCGGCTTTCGCCGATCCCGGTCGCAGGGTCTGACCGGCCAAGGTGATTTCACCCGAATCAGGGCGTATTCGGCCCGCGATCAGGTTCATCAAGGTGCTCTTGCCGGCGCCGTTTTCGCCCACCAGGGCGTGGATCTCACCCGGTTCGGCGACGAAGTCCACCCCTTGCAGGGCCAGGGTGGGACCAAAGTGCTTGGTGATCGCGACCGCACGCAGGACAGCTTCCATGGTTGGCTCCCGGCCGGTGACGGCGACTCAGCTTGGGCTGGGGCCGCCGTGCTGGCGACGGACGTAAGCCAAGGCCTGTTCGCGATTGCGCAATTGGCCATCGAGCTGCAAGTCCTCGACCTCGCGCAAAATTGTCTTGAAGCGAGGCCCTGGAGTAAAACCCAACTCGATCAAGTCGCGACCGTTGATAAGCCGCGCCTCGCGCAGTTCCTGGGGTTGGCGCGCGGCCAGCGCCCGACGGCAGAAATGGTAGAACCCCAGATAGCTATTGGAGGCCAGCGCGTCGTACCAGGACAATTCAAGCAGCTCCTCGAACCCATCCTCGGCCAGCATGCGCTTGAGCGTCGATGGGCGCATCCGAGGCGCCATGGTAAGGCGCAGGTGGTAGCGCACCAGATAGGCCACTCTTTCCTGGACAAAGCGCGAGCGCTTGAGACGCTGCAGAATCGCGCTAGCCATCTCAGCGCCGCGTTCGGTATGTCCATAAAAAGTGACCTTACCCTGGCTCTCGGCTCGGCAGGGAGGTTTGGCAATATCATGAAACAGCAGGCCAAAAGCCAGGGTCTCGCTGCAACCCTGCTCCAGCATCGAGAGTGCCAGCAGGGTGTGGCGCCAGACGTCACCCTCGGGGTGGAAATTGGCGGGTTGAGCGCATTGCGCCAGTGGCTCCAATTCAGGGAGGATCTCATGCATCAGGCCGCATTGGCGCAGTAGCTCCATCCCACGCGCGGCGCTGCCCTCGGTCATGATCATGACCAATTCGTCGCCGATTCGCTCGGCCGAAACCGCACCTATCGCGCTTGCATGAGCGGCGATTGCGGCCCAGGTGCGCGGCTCGATCTCGAAGCCCAGGCGAGCAGCGAAGCGCACCGCACGCAACATTCGCAGCCGGTCTTCGGCAAACCGCTCGGCGGGATCGCCGATCGCGCGCACGATCCCAGCGCGCAAATCGGCGCGGCCGCCGACCAGATCGATGACCTCGTCCGTCAGCGGATCGTAATACATCCCACCGATGGTAAAGTCGCGTCGTGCCGCGTCCTCGGCCAGCGTGCCGAAACGCACTGCCGAAGGGCGCCGGCCATCGAGGTAGGGCGCGTCGGCGCGAAAGGTGGCAACTTCGAACGGCGTCCCCTCGCTAACCACCACGATTACACCAAAACGGGCGCCTACCGCGACGGTATTAGGAAACAGCCGTTGGATCACCTCGGGGCGCGCGTTAGTGGCGATATCGTAGTCCTTGGCCTCCACTCCCAACAGGCGATCGCGTACGCAGCCCCCGGCGAAATAGGCGTCAAACCCCTGCTCGCGCAACTGTCGCACCAAGCCTATCGCCTTCCTTTTCTTGTCGGGTTGGGGATTAGCGGACATGATCAACCACTTCGAAGTCTAACCCGAGCCGCACCAGTCTGGCCAGAAGCCACAAATAATTCTGCCGACTTTCGCTAATTTGGCTTTGACGGTGCATCATATATCTGCTACAAACAGCCGCTAAAGTCTCTTAACCCACTGCATACGGGGGAGAGGAATAATGGTGGCGAGACAACTTAAGGGTCTAGGCATATCTGCGATTGTGGGGTTCGCGCTGCTGTTTGCCGCGGTGCCAGGACAGGTAAGGGCTCAGGAACGGGGCCATGTTGCGGTTCAGATGACCGGAGGGCGGGTTACCACGGGGCGGTTGGAATTTCGGCAATACTGCGCGCCCTGCCACGGGACGAATGGGACGGGAGATGGGCCGATGGCCGATCAGCTCAAGACCAAGCCCGCGGACTTAACCCAGCTTTCAGCCACGCATGGCGGCAAATTCCCAACCAAGTACGTGTATGACACTATTACCGGCGTCCAAGTAACCAAATCGCACGGCACGCGCGAGATGCCGATTTGGGGCCAAGTGTTTTACACTGGAAACCTGGCCGGCGGACAACGCCCCCGCACCCCAGCCGCGGTCAAACGCTATATCGATCCGATCGTGTCTTATATTGAATCGATTCAAGCCAAGTAGACAAGTAGATATGATGAGGCAGCGCAAGCAAGCTTGGCCGACTCCTTTAACCATCGCACGGAGATGAGGCAAATGGTGGCATATCAACTTAAACGACTGGGCGGACCCGCGCTAATCGCACTGGCGTTGCTGGTTGCCGCTGCACTCCCGACACCAGCGCTAGCTCAGGCTGGCCACGCTCCGGTGCAGATGACCAGCGGACGGGTTACCACGGGGCGGCTGGAGTTTCGGCAATATTGCGCGCCTTGCCACGGAATGAGTGGGACGGGAGATGGGCCGATGGCTGATCAACTTAAGACCAAGCCTGCCGACCTGACCCAGCTTTCGGCCACGCATGGCGGCAAGTTCCCAACCAAGTACGTGTATGACACCATCACCGGCGCCCAAGTAAGCAAATCGCACGGCACGCGCGAGATGCCGATTTGGGGACAGGTATTCCGCACGGGCAATATTCGACCCGGGCAACCCCCGCGCACGCCGGCTGCCATCCGGCGCTACATCGATCCAATTGTCGCTTATATCGAATCGATCCAAGCTAAGTAAGCGTTCGCTCGGAATTCTTCATCGACAAAGGCGGTAGGCCATTGGTCAGCCGCCTTTGTCGTTTCCCGCTCAGGACTTGCGCAGGAAGAGTGCGCTCATGTCCTGGTCGGCGAAACCCGCCTCGGCGGCGGCGCGAAAGGCGCGCAGCGCGGTCTGAAAGATGGGTGCATCATAGTTCTGCTCGCGACATAACTCGGCGCCCAGCCCCAAATCCTTGAGCACTCGCTTCACCTGAAAGCCGGGTTTGAGGTCGCCGGTTTCCAGATGGCGTTCCCAGCCGGTCATGAGCGGAGAGCCCGCGACCGAGGTGCGCAAGACTTCAACCAGCTCGGGAATATCTAGGCCACAATCGCGCCCGAGGCCGGCAGCCTCGCAAAACAGCGCGACGTAGGACAGGAATACGATTTGGTTGATCAACTTGGCCACGTTGCCACTGCCCAGCGGTCCTAGATGATGGATCCCCTTGGCCAAGCAACGTAGCACCGGCAGTGCGGCCTCGAAATCGGCCCGCTCGCCGCCAATCATCGCGGTCAGCGTGCCCCGTTCGGCGGGTCCGACCCCTCCGCTTACCGAGGCGTCGATGAATTTCACGCCGTGCTGCGCGCATCGGCGCGCTAATTCGCGGCTCTGAGCCGGGCCGATCGTGCTGGTCTCGATAACCAGGGTCCCCGCGCGAGCGCCTTGCAAAACGCCGTCGGCACCGGTGATCGCGGCCTCGACTTCGGGCGGGCCGGGTACGCTGGTAACGACAAAATCGACCTGCGCGGCGAGCGCGGCGGGCGTGGCGCAAACCGTGGCACCAGCGCTTACCAGCGCAGGATAGTTGGCCGGACTGACATCGTAGATAAAAACCTTGTTGCCCCCATCCACCAGCCGGCGGGCCATCCGGCTGCCCATCCGGCCCGTCCCTATACATCCGACATTCACGGCCCTAGCCCTCCTGCCCCAAAGCCGCCATGGCGGCGGCCTGCTCCGGTCCGGATGCCGAAATTCCCAGTTGACGCATCGCTTCGGCTCGCAGCATGCGGCGCATGCGAATCACGGCGGTATCGGTTTGGAACAGTCGTTCGCGCGTCCGCGCTGCAGGCGGAATCGCCTCCAGCAGCACCCGGTCTTGCTCGACCACCTCGTCGTTGCGCTGCTTGAGGCGGTTTTTGTACATGAAGCGCCACAGATCACGCTGCCAACCCGAAACTTTGCGCGTACGCCAGAGATTTACCAGGGTCGCGTCGCGATCGATAGGCGTGGGATGGCCTACGATAAAGAAGGAACCACCACCGAACGCCGGCGGATAGGGTACTTCAGTGCGAATCCAGAAACTGTTACCGGGATGGAATATCACCTCATGCCAATCCAGGTTTACACCGCGCTGATTGTCGCGATAGGTCTGGAACCCGTGAGCAGTGGGCTCGACCTTGAGCACCGTGTCCTTGCGCCCACGATCCAGCGTAAAGGTTCCGGTATGCAGATAACTGCCGTGAACCGGATCGGTGCGATTGTCCATCGTCACTTGCCAGTTGCAGCGCCAGACCGCGGCGTACAAAAACTGATCCCACTGGGGCGAGGTCAACTCCTCGGGGAAAATCGGTTCGGGGGCCTCGGCATTGGGATCTTCGGCGAAATAAACGAAGATCGCGCCGGCCTGCTCCCGCACCGGGTAGTTGCGCACCAGTTTCTGCCCAACCATCGGGCAGCCCGGTGAGGGCGGGACCGCGGCTACGATCCCGGCACCGGTGACTTGCACCCCGTGATAGGGGCACATCACGTTGCCTTGGACCACCTGGCCCAACGACAAGGGGGCGCCGCGATGCGGACAGAAGTCCTCCAGGACATTGAGTTGCCCCTGATCGCCGCGCCAGAGCACCAAGTCGCGTTGTAAGCGGCGCAGGGCCACCGGCCGATCGGTAACCTCGCTTGAGCGCGCCACCTGGTACCATAGGTTGAGCAGCCCGCTCTCCAATCGCTCCTCGACCGTCGTAATAGTCGTAGCCATCGATTGTCTCCAGAACCAGGCGGCACGCTGGCGGGAACCGCCCGCCACTCCTTAATTGCCCAGCCGCCTGAGCTCCGCCGCCAGCAATTCGGCCGTCCACGCCTGCCCGTTGGGCCCACGCACGTTGCCCTCGTTGAGCCCGCGCGCGAAGTCCTCCAGCGTGGCGGTTCCCTTGGAGAGCAGCGCCTCCAGGGCGTCGCCCAGCAGGTCTTCGTAAGTCTTGGTCGAGATCAGCCCCATGGAAAAACTCCGGTCTACTCGGGATTGCGCCCCAGATAGAAATCAGCCGGGGCTTCGTCGGCCACGGTAAAGCCCGAGCGAGTCAACGGATCGCGCACAGCGCGCATCTGGGCGTCAGTCAGCTTCATCACTGGCTGGCGCATCGGCCCGCCGTTATAACCTTGCAGCCAGGCTTGGTACTTCCACAGGTAGCGATGGATGAAATTGGCGCCGCCGAAAGTGGCCTGAATCGCGACACGGGCCGCGCGGGCAGGATTGATACCCCAATATATTTCCATCGCGCGGTCGAAATGGCCCTGGTTGAGCAGGCCGAAGTATTCTGGTACCGCGCCGCCCCAGTACTCGTAATTGCTGGTGCCCATCCATTGCTGGCCAAAGAGTTCCACGGTCAGCGGCGAATGGGCCTCCAGGGGATCGGAGAATAGGACCCGCTGTCCCTTGAGCATCTTCCACATCTCGTAATCGCCGGCAATTCCAGGACGCCCGACCTCGTATTTGATGGCGACCACGTTGGGCAAGGCCGCCGCGCGCGCCAGCGCGCGGGGCGGATAGCCGCTGGGATGCAGCCGGCTGAAGTTCCAGTGGGAGGCGGCAAACAGCACCACCGCCAGATTGGTGTGGTTGCAGACGTGGGCCAGATAGTCGTAGAGCTGCTCTTCACTTTTGGGGTAGAAGGAATTGGGATGGCCCAGCAACAGCCCTTCCATCCCAATCGCTTCGGCATCGCGCGCCATCGCGATTATGTCTTCGGCAGTGTCGAAGGTGCCGTGCATCAGGAAGCGATGGCGTCCCTTGGCCTCATCCACCGCGATTTCCATGAAGCGGCGATATTCCGCCGCGGTGGTGGCACATTCGGACACCAACAGGGCGCCCCAAAAGCCATGCTCGATATTGCGCCGCACGTCATGGCGAATCGCTTTCTCGTTGAGCCGTTTCAAGTCGGCGCTGAAGCTGGGTAGGATGACGTTGCACACCCCGCGCCAATTGGCTAGCGCGTGATCTTTGGCATGAGCCTTGGTGTAATTCATCGCATCGTCCTCCCGTAAAGTTCGGCTGACCCAAGCGCGATCGCCAGGCTTAGCGGTCAACCCCTAACACACACCGGTAAAAACGGAGCATCGCATGCTGCCGCTCTTAGTTCAAGAATGGCGATAATTTCGCCGCTGCCGGAGGCTGTCCAGCCGCGCCTTTTGCTGGGTTCCACGCCGCCTTTGGCGCAGACGGTGTAAGCGGCTATGCTGGCCTTCAGCAGGACAGCGAAAAAAATCTGTTCTGAAGATAGTCCCGGCGAGGTTGACAGCAGCCGCCTGCATAAGTGGCGGCGCTTTCCTTAATCATCAAGGCATTGCCAGGGGGAGATGCAAGAGGGGGGCCGGCTTGAGATCGACCATGCTTGAGATGGGTTCATTCGAACAGCAACTTGAACTTGAACTTGAAGATCTGCGAGCGGCCGCGCTGCTGCGCCGGCTGCGCCCGCTTGCAAGTGCGCACGGTCCACGGGTCAGTTACCAGGGCCGAACCGTTATCATGCTATCTTCCAATAACTATCTAGGGCTAGCCGCCGAACCCGCGCTCAAGCGCGCTGCCACCGGCGCGATCGAACGCTGGGGAGTGGGCGCCGCGGCATCTCGCCTGGTCGCGGGCAGCCTGGAATTGTGCCGCGAACTGGAACAGCGGCTGGCGCGCCTTAAGGGCACCCAGGCGGCGCTGGTGTTCGGCTCCGGTTATCTGGCCAATATCGGCGTTATTCCCGCTTTGGCCGGGAGCAACGATATTATTTTGAGCGACGAACTCAACCACGCCAGCCTGATCGATGGATGTCGCCTGGCGCACGCCACGGTGCGCGTTTACCGCCATCGCGATCTCGACCACCTAAAAGTTTTGCTTCAAGATGCGCGCGGTGCCCGCCGCCGCCTGATTATCACGGACTCCGTCTTCAGCATGGACGGCGATGTGGCACCACTGGCCGACATCGTGGAGCTGGCCCGTCGTTTCAACGCCGCGGTCATGATCGATGAGGCCCACGCGGTCGGCGTCCTCGGCCCGGGCGGAGCCGGGCTGGCCGCGGCCCTGGGGTTGCAGGCGCATATCGACGTTCAGATGGGGACCTTGAGCAAGGCGTTGGGCAGCTACGGTGCCTACGTGGCGGGCTCGGAGCGGCTAGTCGAATTTCTTATCAATCGCGCCCGCGGTTTCATCTATACTACCGGCTTGGCGCCGGCGATGGCCGCGGCGGCAAGCGCCGCACTCGAACTGCTTGAGCAACAACCCGAGCGCATCCGGCAACTGTGGGACAACGCCGCGTATTTGAAGGAGCGGCTTAAAGATGCCGGGTTTACCGTGATGGCCACCGATACTCCCATTCTCCCGGTGCTGATCGGATCCGCCCAAGCCGCGCTGGATTTGGAACAAGCTCTGCTGGCGCGCAACGTCTTTGTGGTCGCGATCCGTCCTCCCACCGTACCGCCGGGTACGGCACGCCTGCGCGTGACCCCCATCGCCACACACAGTCGCCAGGATCTCGAGCAGGCAGCGCAGGCTTTCACCCAATGCGCGCGCGAGCTGGGGTTAAACCAGCGATGAGCCAAACCGCCGACACCAACCGCCTGGCCGCCGCCGATCAGCGCTATCTGTGGCACCCGTTCACCCAAATGCAAAGTTGGATGGCGCAGGAGCCTCTGATTATCGAACGCGCCGAGGGCAATTATCTCATCGATACCAAGGGCCGGCGCTACCTCGATGGGGTCGCTTCGCTATGGTGCAACGTCCATGGCCATCGTAAACCAGCCCTGGACCGAGCCTTGATGGAGCAAAGCGCCAAGGTCGCCCACTCCACGATGCTGGGGTTGACCAATGTACCGGCGATCGAGCTGGCCGAGCGACTGATCGGTCTGGCGCCTAAGAGTCTAACTCGAGTTTTCTATTCCGATTCGGGTGCCGAGGCGGTGGAAGTTGCGCTACGGATGGCGGTCGAGTATTGGCACCATCGCGGTCAGCCCGAGCGCTCGCGCTTCGTTACCCTGACCGATTCCTACCATGGCGACACCCTGGGCGCCGTCAGCCTGGGCTACAACCATCTCTTTCATCGCCCTTTGCGCGGCCTGCTGTTTGAGGCCTTGAAGCTCCAGCCGCCACACGTCTTGCGCCTATATCAGGGGATGGAGCCGCAGGCCGCCGAAGTCGAGGCCCTGCGCCGGGCACGGCAGCTCTTTGAGCGCGAGGGCGAGCGGGTAGCTGCCCTGGTCGTGGAACCGTTGATGCAGGGAGCGGCCGGAATGTGGGCCCATTCGACACGCTTCCTAAGCGAACTGGCGACGACGGCGAGGGAAGCTGGTGCGCTGGTTGTCGCCGACGAGGTTGCTACCGGGTTTGGACGCACCGGCGCGATGTTTGCTTGCGCGCAT
>DATGLK010000084.1 GCA_035294265.1 Candidatus Binataceae bacterium | reverse complement strand
CAAAATCCTCCATTGGCTGAAACGGCCGGGCGACCAGGTGCGGCCGGGCGAGCCGCTGGCGGAGGTGGAAACCGACAAGGCCGACATGGTGCTGGAGGCGTTCGAGGCCGGCGTGCTGCAGGAGCTGCGGCTGGCCGAGGGACAGAGCGCGCCGGTGGGCGCGGTTATCGCCCTGCTCGGCGCTCCCGGCGAAGCCCAGGCTCCTTCCCCCACCGCGGCTTCACAGGCGCCGCCAGCGCAAGAGCCCGAAGTTGTCGAAGTGGTCGAGGAAAGGCAGCCCATTACGCCAAGTGCTCAGGCCAAAGATAAACCCCGCGCAATCGGGAGCAGCCCGCGTTTGACTCTTGCCCATTCCAATGCCGGCGAGGCGCGTGGCACGCGGACGGCATCGACCGAGACACCCGAGGTCGAGGCAACCGATCCGGAATCGTTTTTGAGCGCCACCGACGAGCAGCGCTCCGACGCGCCCATCATGGTAGAAGCTCCGGCGCCGGCGGCGGAAGCGACGCCCATGCCGGTGGCGCGCGAGCCGCGCGCCATCTGGGCTGACAACAATCCGGGGCGTATTCGAGTAACTCCGCTTGCGCGCCGGGCGGCGGAAGAGGCGGGGATCGACTTAAGCTCGATCCGCGGTAGCGGGGTGGAAGGTCGGATCACCAAACGTGACGTTGATAGCGTCGTGCGGGCGCGGGCGGCGACCGCGCGCGCCAAGGGCGCGGGTGAGACCGCCGCCGCGGCTGATAGCGCGATACCGGCGGGCGCGGGCGGCGCCGGCGCGGAGCAAGCGGTGGTAATGCGCGAGGCCGCGCGCAATGTGGCGCCCGGAATACCGACCTTCGAGCGCGTGCCGGGGACCTATCAGGCCAACAGCCGGATGCGCCGCGCGATTGCGCAGCGGCTGACCGCTTCCAAGCAGGAGATTCCCCACTACTACGTAACCGTGGAAGTGGATATGGAAGAAGCGGTGCGGCTCAAGAAGTCATTGGAATCAACCAAGCTGTTCGACCAGTCGATCACCTACAACGACATCGTGATCAAGGCCTGTGCGCTGGCGCTGACGCGTCATCCGCATATCAACAGCAGCTTCAGCGAAGGGTCGATCAAGATTCATCCCTCCGTCAACATCGGAGTCGCAGTCGCCGTAGAAGAAGGGCTGATCGTCCCGATTATCAAGGATTGCCAGCGGCTTAGCCTGCCGGAGATAGCGCGCCTGGCGCACGGTCTAGCGGCCAAGGCACAACAGGGCGGTTTCACCGCCGAGGATCTCTCCGGCGGCACTTTCACCATCTCCAACATGGGGATGTTGGGCATCGAGCACTTCGTCGCTGTGATCAACCCGCCTCAGGCTGCGATTCTGGCGGTGGCGGCGATCAAGGAGCGGCCGGTGCTGCGCAACGGTCAGGTGGTGGTTGGCACGACCATGATGATGACGCTGTCGTGCGACCATCGCATTATCGACGGGGTGGTGGCCGGCCGCTTTTTATTGGAAGTCAAGCGTTTTTTGGAAAATCCGCCCAGCCTGTTGATGTAAAGGGAGCCTGCGATGAAAGCGGTAGTAGCGCCTGTTGCCGGCGATGCTTCGGTCTTGCGTGTCAGCCAACAGCCCGCGCCCCAGCCTGGGCCGCAGGAGCTCCTGATCAAGGTCGCCGCGGCGGGACTCAACCGGGCCGATATCGGCCAGCGGATGGGACGCTACGACCCACCGCCTGGAACCACGCCGATCTTGGGGCTGGAGTGCGCCGGCGAAGTGATCGCGGTGGGCGCGGAGGTAAGCGGCTGGCGGGTTGGCGAGCGCGCGATGGCGCTGCTGGCGGGTGGCGGTTACGCCGAGTTGGCCACCGTCCATCATGGCTCGGCTATCCACGTTCCCGCAGCGCTGAGCGACGTTGAAGCCGCGGGTTTTCCCGAAGTGTACCTGACTGCCTACCTCGAGCTGTTTTTATTGGGCCGCGTCGCCGCTGGACAGACCGTGCTGGTTCACGGCGGTGGCAGCGGGGTGGGCACCGCCGCTATCCAGTTGCTGCGCGAGGCTGGCGCCCACTCGATCGTGACCGCCGGCAGCGCCGACAAATGCGAGCGCTGCCTGCGTCTGGGAGCTGACGTTGCGATCAACTACAAGGACGGCCCGTTCGCGCCCAAGGTCAAGGCTGCCACCAACGGCCGCGGGGTCGAAGTCGTGATGGATATCGTCGGCGCACCCTACCTGGCGCAGAATCTGGAGGTCCTGGTCACCGACGGACGGCTGGTGCTGGTGGCGACCCAGGCCGGAGCGCAGGCCGAGATCGATCTGCGCGTGGTGCAGATGAAGCGCTTGTCGATCATCGGCTCGACCTTGCGTGCGCGCACGCCGGCTGACAAGGCCCGCATCGTGCGCGAGTTCCTAAGTCAATTTGGTGCCGCTTTGGAGCGCGGGGCGCTGCGTCCACCAATCGACAGCGTGTTGCCGCTGAGCGAGGTCGCCCAGGCGCATCGGCGCTTGGAGGGAGACCATTTCGGCAAGGTCATTCTGGCCATTGCTTGAGCCGGCATCTGGGTCATCCCTGGCCCGGGCGCCGGCCGCACCCGCCGATCGGTGGTTTGGGGGATGCGACTTAGCGAACTGGATTATGAGCTTCCGCCTGAGCTGATTGCTCAGGAACCGCTGCCGCGGCGCGATAGTGCCCGGATGCTGGTCTTGCAGCGCCGCTCGGGTGCGCTGGAGCATTCGCGCTTCTATAAGTTGGGCCGCTATTTGCGCGAGGGCGACCTGCTGGTGCTCAACGACACCCGCGTCTTTCCCGCTCGCTTGGCGGCGCGCAAGCCCAGCGGTGGTCGCGTTGAGTTGTTGCTGGTGCGGCCGGTGACCGATCCGCCCGGCGGATGGTTAGCCTTGATTCGGGGTCATCGCCCGGCCGCGGCCGGCAGCAGCTTGGCGCTTGAAGGCGGTGGGCGGCTGAGGGTGGTCGCTTGTCCGCGTCCAGGCCGCGTCGTGGTCACCAGCGACTCCGCGCAAGCCATTGAAGAGCTCATCGCCCAGGCCGGACGCTTGGCGCTGCCCCACTACATCAAGCGCGAGGTCTCCGGGCGCGATAGCGCGGAGTACCAAACCGTTTATGCCGCCCATCAGGGTGCCGTCGCGGCCCCTACCGCCGGCCTGCACTTCACCCCGGAGCTGCTCGACTTGCTGCGCGCGCAAGGATGCGCGGTCGCCTGTCTGACCTTGCACATCGGACCGGGAACCTTCGTGCCTTTGCGAGCCCAGGAGGTAGAGCAACATGGGATGGAGGCGGAGTTTTACTCGATTCCGCCCCAGGCGGCGCAAAGCCTGGCCCATGCCCGGCGCGTCGGCGGACGCGTGATTGCGGTGGGGACCAGCTCGGTGCGGGCGCTGGAATCCTACGCCATCACCGGCGATCTGGAGGGTTACACCGGGCTATTCATCTATCCCGGCTTCCGCTTTAAGCTGGTGGAGGGGATGATCACCAACTTTCACATGCCGCGCAGTACCGTGCTTGCGATGGTGATGGCGTTCGCGGGTCGCACGCCTGTGCTCGATGCCTATCACCAGGCGATCCGCCATCGTTACCGCCTGCTCAGCTACGGTGATGCGATGCTGATCCTTTGATGGCCGACCGCTTGCAATTCCAGGCGCTATGCCAAGACGGCGCCGCCCGGCGCGGCCGCATCACTACCGCTCACGGCTCGATCGATACTCCCGCCTTCATGCCGGTGGGCACTTACGGCGCGGTCAAGGCGATGGCGCCGGGGGAGCTGTGGGAGCTGGGCTACCGGCTGATTCTATCCAATGCCTACCATTTGGCTTTGCGCCCGGGCGCCGAGCTGATCGGGCAGCTGGGCGGCGTCCATCGCTTCATGGGCTGGTCGGGGGCGGTGCTGACCGATTCGGGCGGCTTTCAGGCTATGAGCTTGGCGCCCATCCGGCGCATCGAAGAGCAGGGTGTGCGCTTTCGCTCCCATCTGGACGGGCACGCGATGATGCTTACCCCTGAAAGCGCGGTGGCAATTCAGCAGCGGTTAGGCGTGGATATCATGATGGCGCTGGATGAATGTTTGCGCTATCCCGCGGCGCGGACCGAGACCCGGACCTCGCTTGAATTGACCACGCGCTGGGCCGCGCGCGCGCTGGCGGTGCGCGCCGAGGCCGGGCCGGCGCTGTTTGGTATCGTCCAGGGCGGATTTTATGCCGACCTGCGCCGCCTCAGCGCGGAGCAAATAACCGCGTTGCCTTTCGACGGTTACGCGACAGGCGGTTTATCGGTGGGCGAGCCCAAGGCGCTGATGCTGGAGATGGCGGCGCTAACGGCCGCGCACTTGCCCGCCGCGCGGCCCCGCTATCTGATGGGCGTGGGTACGCCGGAGGATCTGTTGGCGGCAGTTGGGATGGGTTATGATTTATTCGACTGCGTGATGCCCACCCGCAACGCTCGCAACGGTAGTGCCTTTACCTCCGCTGGCCGGATCTCGATTAAGCAGGCCCGCCATGCGCGCGACCGCCGGCCCCTGGATGAAGCTTGCGGATGCCGGACTTGTCGCAGCTATACACGAGCCTACTTGCGTCATCTTTATCAGTCGGGTGAGATCCTTGCGGCGCGGGCTTTGACCGAACACAATCTGTATTTTTACGCAAACTTGATGTCGCAGGCGCAAGCTGCTATCGCATCGGGAACCTATGGTCGCATGCGCGCCAGCTTCGAGCGCGCCATGCGAGAGGAAGTGGACCAGGCAAGCTAATGTTTTTCGAGGGAATTGCATATGCCCAGAACAGCGCGGGGCAAAGCGGCGGAACCCAGCAGGTGCTCTACACCACCGTCATCCCGCTGGTCTTTTTGTTCGCGATTTTTTATTTTCTCCTGATCCGGCCGCAGACCAAGAAGGCGGCCGAGCATTCCAAGCTGCTGGCCGGCCTCAAACGTAACGACGAGGTCGTTACTACCGGCGGTTTGCTTGGCCGAATTGTCGAGTTGTCCGATAAGGTTGCCACCCTGGAGATCGCCAAGGGGGTTCAGGTCCGGGTAGAGCGCTCGCAAATCGCCGGCCTGTCGGCCTACGGCAAGAGCACCAAGGCGGTGAGCTAGTGGCGTGTCATCTCGTACGGCGGCCACTCGTTTGTCAGCCCGAGCCAGACCAGGGGGATGAAAGGACTGTGAAGGGCGTGGTAAACCTCACCAAGCTTTCGGACGACCGCACAGCGCTCCGAGTGTGCAAGTTAGTCGCGGGCAGGGCAGTTGGTTGCCAGCACGCGTATCTTTTCTAAGAGGGGCTAAGCTTGGAAAACCAAAATTTCGCGCCAATTCTCATTCTCTTGGCGCTGGGTGCGGCTATTCTCTATCTGTTTTTGACTGGAGGTCGCCCCCTCACTCAGATTTATTTGACCGTGGTCCTGGTGGTGGTGAGCTTGTTGATTCTGGTTCCCAGCATCAACCCCAACCTGCCCGATTGGTGGAAGAGCTGGCTGCCCACGCCCAGGATTCAGCTTGGACTGGACCTTCAGGGCGGCACTCATCTGCTTTTGGAAGTGAAGTTGGATGATGCGGTGAAGACTTCGCTGAGCAGGCGGGCGGAAGATTTAAAGCGCGAGCTCAAGGAAAATAAGATCGCTTATAGCGATATCGCCGTGCAACCTGACGACAGCGTGCTGGTTAAGCTCGCCTCGGTTCAGGACCGCAGTTCGTTTGAAGACTTGGTCGCCAAAAGCTATGGCGACATGCTGGTGCAGTCGGCCAGCACTCAGAGCGGCCCGGCTTTCAGCATGCGGTTCAGACCCGAAGAGGAGCAGAACATTCGCTCCAGCGCGATGGATCAGGCCTTGGAGACCATCCGCAACCGCATCGACCAGTTGGGGGTGCGTGAAACCACGGTGGCGCGCGAAGGCAATAATGAAATCCTGGTCCAATTGCCGGGAATCCAGGATCCCGAGCGGGCCAAAGAACTGATCGGCAAGACCGCGGTACTGGAGTTCAAGCTGGTTGATGACAGCCACAGCGTGGAAGACGCGCTCAAGAACGGCCCGCCACCCGGCGACCAGATCCTCTATGGGCCGGCCGATCAGGGCGGTCGCCAGCCCTATTTGGTCCAGTCGCAGACTGAGATGACCGGTGACGTGGTGACCGACGCCCGGGTGCGGCCGGGAACTCGGCTGGAGGGCCCTTATGTGGCGGTTGACCTCGATGGTCGCGGGGCGCGTATCTTCGACTCCTTGACGGCTGACAACGTCGGCCGACGCCTGGCGATTATCCTGGACAATACGGTCTATTCCGCGCCCGTAATCAAGGAGCGCATTGCCGGCGGTCACGTCCAGATTACTGGGCAGTTCTCGCTCGACGAAGCCCATGACCTGGCGATCGTGCTGCGCTCGGGCGCGCTGCCCGCCCCGGTGGAGATTGTCGAAGAGCGCACCGTGGGCCCCTCCCTGGGGCGCGATTCAATTCGCCAAGGCGAGCTGTCCTTCGTGGTCGGCGCGCTGGCGGTCCTGATCTTCATGGCGCTGTACTACGATAAGGCTGGTTTACTCGCCGATTTCGGCCTGATGCTCAATATCATGCTGCTGGTCTGCGTGATGGCGGCGATGCAGGCCACGCTGACGCTGCCCGGAATCGCCGGAGTTGTGCTGACCCTGGGCATGTCGGTTGACGCCAATGTGCTGATAAACGAGCGTATGCGCGAGGAGCTGCGCAACGGCAAGACCCCGCGCGACGCCGTGCGAATCGGCTACGAACGCGCCTGGTCGGCCATCCACGATTCCAACATTTCAACCTTCGTGGCAGGCTTGATCCTGTTCCAATTTGGGACCGGCCCGGTCAAAGGCTTCGCTATTACGCTGTGTGTGGGAGTGCTGACCGGGCTATTTTCCTGCGTGGTCATAACCCGCATTTGGTATGATTACTTGATCGCATCGCGCCGCCTGGTCCGCATCAGCGTTTGATGCGGCGGGCAGCGTAACTGTGGGAGGCGATTGCGGCCGGACGATGCCGAGCTTGACTCGGTGGGTTCTGACGTACTAAAAAAAGTCCGTTTGTGGTGGCTCGAATCCGACCGATAGGGTTTGCGTTCCAGCTTTCATGAGTCCGACGATGATAGCCGATAAAGAAGACCTGCTGCTCAATTCCAGAGAAGTGGCCTTCCTGCTGGACTTGAGCCCCGATACGGTCAACGAGTTGGCTCGTCGCCAGGCCTTGCCGGCCTTCAAAAAAGGGCGCCAGTGGCGCTTTCGCAAGCGCGACATCCTGTCTTTCAAGCGCCAACTCAAGGGACTTAACGTCGCAGCCTAGGCTTTGGCGGCTGCAGCTCAACCGGGAAACCACGCGTTATGGGCGAACCGCACGAAAGCCGGGTATATTCAGATTTTGCGTTTCTTTATGACCGCTTCTTTGGCCGCGCTTTTGTCGACGCCGAGCATCAAGTGATCGAATCCCTCAACTTGCGCCCCGGCCAGCGCGTCCTGGAGGTCGGCGTGGGCACCGGAATTTCCCTCGATGCCTACCCACCTTACGTCCATGTGGTCGGTATCGACCCCTCCCCGGATATGCTCGAGCATGCTCGTGCCAAGGCCCGCGAAAATAGCTGGGCCCACGTCGAGTTGATGCCGGGTGACGGTAGCCATTTGCCGATGCCCGATGACAGTTTCGATGTGGTCTGCGCCTTTCATGTGGTGACCGTGGTGCCCGACCCGCGCCAGGCGATGCGCGAGATGCACCGGGTGTGCAAGCCGGCGGGCCGGATCGTGGTAATCAACCATTTTCGCAGCGAAAAACCGGTGCTAGGCTTTTTGGTGGCGATTGCCAATCCGGTTACCAAGCATCTGGGATGGACCACCAAGCTGCGGTTCGGGGACCTGATTGACGGCGTCCCCATGACGGTGGAGCGGCGCGAAAAGGCAAGCTTGCTGCACACCACGATGGTGGCGCGCAAACCGGCCTGAACCGGCCTGCGGGTCCGCCTGCGCGTTTTGCCCTATTGGTTCGGGAGTTCGCTCCGACCGGCTGGTCAGCTCCCGCCTGCTCAATTCGAGGCTGGCATGAGAACCACTCCCATTGTACTGATGACGGTGCTGCTTACCGGCTTTCTTGCCGCGCGTGCCGATTGCGCTCCATACCGGGCAGTTGCGGTCCCCAACGGGGCGACGATTACCGGCCAGGTCAGCTATGCTGGCGCGCCCCCCAAGCCCAAGCGCGTCGCGGTCACCAAGGACAAGGACGTCTGCGCGGCCCAACCCCATTTTGATAATAGTCTGAAGGTCGCTAGCGACGGCGGGATCGCCAATGCGGTAGTATTTATCAGCAATATTGCCCAGGGCGCGCCCGCTAAGCCGCGCGTGGTCACGATGGACCAAAAGGGCTGCCAGTACATTCCCCGCGTGCTCGCTTTTCCCGCCGGCAGCACGGTGGACGTGCTTAATTCCGACGGCATCCTGCACAATATCCATACCTATTCCAGCCTCAATTCACCGGTTAACTACGCCCAGCCCGGCTTTAAGAAAGAGTTACAGATAACCGTCGATCATCCCGAACTGATCAAGGTCACCTGCGACGCGCACGACTGGATGGAAGGTTGGTGGTACGTCTTCGGCAACCCGTATTTCGCCCGCACTGGCGCCGACGGTCGTTTCACCATCAAAGATGTGCCCCCGGGCAACTACAAGCTCACCGTATGGCAGGAAAAGCTGGGTACCCAAAGCCAACCGGTGACGGTCAGCGGCGACCAGACGGTCGCGGTAAATTTCGTCTATCATCCCAAGCCTAATCCTTAAGCGCGCCGCGATAGCATGCTCAAGGCGATCGAACGAATCGACGTAGCGGTGGCGCGGCTGGAACCGGCGCTGGCCACCTATGAGCGCAACTTTGGCCTACGCGCGGCCGGTCAGCGCCACGATGGTGAGCCGATGCTGCTGCCGATTGGCGAGTCGGCGATTGGGTTGATAGCCGCCGAGACGGGAGCGAGGCAGGGGATGGTCGCCTTGTGGCTGTTGGCCGATGATGTCGAGCAGGTACGGGCGGCGCTGACCCGAGCGGGGTTCGGCTGTCGCCCGATGCGACGCCAGGGGGCGATGCGAGTCGTGGAGGTCGAGCGCGGGTGCGGCCAAGGGCCGCTGTTCATCTTCGATCGCCGTCCCTAAGCACGCTGCCCGGCATTTCTGGCCTAGTTATCGAATCACCTTTCGCCACCTACAACCAGGCTGGGAGCGTCGCCCGTCCAAGCCCGCGTCAACAAACCCAGAGCCACCGGATCATTTCCAGCAGATCCCCCGACTACCTTTGACAATCAATCTTTTGACAATCAATCTTTGGGCAGCTATGGTCAGACTGCAACGTGCGGAGGCTTCAATGGCTGCCCTAAAGAAGGCGGCCTGGTTTTGTGGTTCCGGCGGAATCGGGAGAAAAGGACTAAAGGAAGATGAAAAAGCTTCTGGGTGCGTTAGCGTGTTTGGCACTTCTGGTGCCGCTGTCGGGCGGGCTTGCCCAGGGGCAGTCGTCGCCTAGCCCCACGGTCTGCCCTGTTAACTACCAGTGTTCGCTATTGGTTACCGGAAACTTTCCGCTGGAGGGACAGCCCACCGATGGCCACCCGAGTTCCATCGTTGGCTTCCTCAGCTTCGACGCCAACTCCAACATTACCGGCATAGTTTCAATTAATGAGAATGGACACACAGCAACTAACATTAGTCTGACGGGTGACAACGCAAAATGCACTTCGGGCTCTGCGACTACCTTGGGTACGCTCACCGCGACGGTAACGCTGCCTAATACCTCGACCACATTTACGCTGACCTATGACTTCGTCACGGCGACAACCACCGCAGGGCAGGAGCTGATGCTTTCGGGTGAGACGACGACCAGCCCGGCCGACACTCCCGTAAGCGTTGGTATTTGCAAACCCTCGGCGGTGGCCTGAGTTGGCGATGAAGACGCTCCTAGCTGCGGGATTCCTTGCGCTGACGATGGGAATCGCAGGGTGTAGCGGTAGCAGTTCTTCGCCGGCCCCCTCGCCGACTGCGACGGCTACCCCGGCGCCAACTGCCACGGCAACGGCAGCTTCGCCGACCGCCACTGCCACTCCGAGTCCGCAGCAGCGCGCGACCTCCAATTTTAGCCGGCGGGCCGGGGTGATTATCCACTAAGCCCTCCGGCTCACACTGGCAAGTCCGCTCGGCGCGCAAACGACCGAGAAGTTTGCGCGCCGGGACGGTGTGAGTCTGCCACCTTCCTTAATCCAAACGATCGGGGAGAAAAGCGTCCCCATCGTGACCCGCAAGCGGGAAAAAATCCGAAAATGACGGCGCTGACCCAAGCCGGGTTTGGCTGTCGCCCGATGCGACGCCAGGGGGCGATGCGAGTCGTGGAGGTCGAGCGCGGGTGCGGCCAAGGGCCGCTGTTCATCTTCGATCGCCGTCCCTGAGCGCGCTGCCTGAAATCAGCCCTGGAACAGTTCTTCGACCTGGCGCTGAAGGGTTTGGGTCAACTGCGCGCGATCCGATGAGCGCAGATTAGCGGTGGGGATCGGCGCTCCGAAAGATAGCCGGATCGTGCGATGGGGACGAATCGTCAAGGCGCCGCGCGGATGGATGGCGCCGCTGCCGCTAATCGCCAAGGGCACGCACGGCAGCCGGGTGAGAAGTCCCAGCCATGCCGCGCCCTCGTTGAAGGGATGGATACGGCCGTCGCCGAAGCGATGGCCTTCGGCGAAAAAGACCACGGCGAAGCCGCGCCGCGCGATCTTCACTGCCCGTCGAACCTCGCGCCCACCCTCCTGGCGGCCGATCACGATATGGCCCGAGCGCCACAGCGCATAGCCGAAAGCCGGAATCTTGAGCAGCTCTTTTTTGGCGACAAAACGTACCGGATGGGGCAGGTAGCCGAGCAAGGCAAAGATGTCGAACATGCTTTGATGGTTGGTGACCACGATGCAGCCGTCCAGGCCGCGGAGGTGGTCCAGGCCGCGAAACTCCACCTTGACCCCGCTGGTACGGATGATCGCGCGGCTCCAGATCCGCCCCAGCACGTCGACTCCGCGCCCGCCCGCGAAGGGCGCTACCAGCGCCGCGATGGGCGACACGACCATCGTGTAGATGACCGCCATCACGGTGGCTAGCACGCCCCAGCAGCGTTCCAGCAGCGAGCCAGCCTGGAAAGCGGTATGGGATTCCATCTCGCAGGCTGTTTTAAGGCCTTGAGCGCAACCGATCAACCCGATCTTGCCGATCGCGACTTGCGCCGGCCCCAAGCGCGAGGGTCGTCAGTGGGCTCGCACCGAAGCCGTGCGCTGTGGCTTGGTTGCGATGTCGCGGGCCTCGCCCCCGGTGCTGTGGCGCGGTACGAACCAAGCCGCCGCGGCCAGAACCAACAGGACGGTTTGAGCTGCCAAGCTTTGCACGGTGGGAAAGATACCTAGCACCGGGATGGTGGGCACATGGGCGATGAAGGTGGCGCCGACGACCTCGGCCTCCTGCAAGCTGCCCACCGCTTGGCCGATAAACACCACCGCCAAGCCGTAGAGCAAAAGCGAGGTAACGCGAAAGAAATGGCGCAGCGGGATTCGCGCCAGCACCCCTTGCAAGCCGAAGAACACCAGCGCCAGCGCGATTGCCGCCAAGCCCATCCCGGCCCAGATCGCATGTCGCTCGGTCCCGGCTGAAGCGCCCCCCAGCAAGGCCTGGAAGAAGACTATTGTTTCGGCGCCCTCACGCAGGACCGCCAGGAAGGCACTGAGGCCAAAGGCCAGGGGAATTGCGCGCCGGCCCTGCTGCACAATCTGCTTTTGCAAGAACTCCTGCCAGCGCGAGGCCTGCGTTTTGGCGGTCAGCCAGGAGCTGACGTAAAACAAGGTCAACGCCGCGACGATTTGAAACACCCCCTCCATCGCGTCGCTGTCGTTGTCGGTAATCAGGGCATTGACGCCCCACGCCAACAGCAGGCTGACCACGATTCCTAACCCAGCGCCCAGATAGATTTCTCGCACCTTGGAGGCCCGGCCCATTTGCCTAACCCCGGCTGCCAGGGCCACCACGACTAACAGCGCTTCGAGTCCCTCGCGTAGTAAGATACCAAAGGCGTAGAGAAAATAAGGGATTGCGGTTGTAGCCATGGCGATATTGAGAATTATTATCAAAAAACCGCTGGCGGTCAACCTGGGTCAGCGCCAATCTATTAGGCGCTTGCTTCCTCAGGCGGATGTGTGATGGGACAAGACGGGACTTCAGTGGCGCAGCCCTGTAAAATTCATTCTGCGCGCGGGGCTTGACGGCAGCCGCCGGCGGAGCAAGATACAGACGAGGCAGGAGCGGGGGATAGTGGTACGATGGCGGTTAAGGCGTTCATACTGATCGATACCGCTCCCGGGAAGGCTCGCGAGGTGGCGGGGCGCTTGCGCGGGGTTAAGGGCGTCGCGGCCGCCCATACCGTGGCCGGTCCCCACGATATTATCGCCTTGGTCGAAGCCACCGACGTGACTGCGTTGGGGGAGCTGGTGGTCCATCAGATTCAGAGCGTCAATGGCGTCAGTCGCAGCCTGACTTCGATTGTGGCGGATTGAAAGCGGGTCGCGCGCAGCCCATTGGCATGTTTCAAAGGGTGTGAGCATGGTCGAGTTGCCTGTTATCAAGCGGTTGCGCAAGGAGATGGAAAATCTCAAGCGTGAACTAACCATCGATTTGCCCAAGGAGCTAGAGCGCGCTCGGGCGCATGGAGATTTGTCGGAAAACGCGGAATATGCGATGGCCAAGCAGCGCCAAGAGTTTCTGCGCGCGCGGCTATCTAATTACGAACTGCGAGTAGCAGAGCTGGCCCGTATCAACCTGGAATCGGTGCCGCGCGATACCGTGGGGTTAGGCAGCAAGGTGGAAATCGAAGACGAAGAGGGGGCACGCACGGAATACGAAATCGTAGTCCCCGAGGAGGTCGACGCCACGCTCAACCGAATCTCGCTGGCCTCCCCATTGGGCAAGGCGATGATCGGGCGAGGCGAGGGGGATGATTTCGAAGTGCAAACGCCCAAGGGCAAGCGCGCCTATTCGGTGGTACGCCTGCACACCATCCACGATTTGCTGGAATCCAACGGCAGCCGCGAAAGCTAGGCTGGCGCTCATTACAAAACAGGCGCTCTTGTCGGGCCCCAATCCCTTCCTCGCCAGGGGAAGGCGCAGAGAGGGCTCTGGCGCAACGAGTTCTCAGCGGAGTAGAAGGCCGCCCACTGACGCGCGCACGAGAAACCCTGACCGAGCGGTTGACAAGATGCGAGCGCTTGGATAAGGCTTCTAGGCGACAGTCGGAATTATTGCCTTATCAAGAGCGGCGGAGGGACAGGCCCGACGATGCCGCAGCAACCGGCCCAACCTGGGTGCTGGTGCTAATTCCGGCAAGGTGCCCCTGGTCGGGGCAGCCTTGGAAGATAAGGTGAGAGCGAAAGCCCCTCCCTTATCGAATTGGGGTGGGGTTATAACCCCTCCTTACTAAAGCCAGTCGATGCCCCGGCCACTATTTTGTGGTGGAAGGTGTGACCAGCGTAACTGGCAAAATCTTGGTGATTGGCGCGGGAGGCTTGGGATTGCCCGCCGCATCCAGCGCGGCTGGCGGCGGTGCCACTGACATCACGCTGATCGATCCCGACATGGTGGAGCTCTCCAACCTGCCGCGCCAGACCCTGTTTTTCGAAAGCGACGTGGGATGGCCCAAGGCGGAGGTTGCGGCCCGCCGCCTGGAGGAGCGTTTCACCGGCCTGCGGTCGCGCGCGATCGTGGGGCGAGTGGAGGCCAGCACCGCGATGGCCCTTATCTCCGCTCACGATTTCGTGATCGATGCCACTGACGACCCGGCCACCAAGTTTCTGATCAACGACGTTTGCCTGGCTACGGCGCGCCCCTTCGTCTATGGCGGTGTGCTGGGCTTTCAAGGGCAGGCGCTGACGGTGGTGCCGGGGCACAGTGCCTGCCTGCGATGCCTGTTTGAGGCCCCGCCGCCCGCGACGGAGGGGGCAAGCTGTCGCGAAGCTGGAATCCTGGGCCCGCTCGCTGGCTTTATTGGCAGCCTGCAAGGAGGGGAAGGGGTCAATTATTTGCGCCGCCAGCCGCTGGCGCTAGTGGGGCGGCTGCTTACTTATGATCTGCGGCGCGGTGGGGTCCGCCAAGTCGCGGTGCAGCCCCGCGCGGGCTGCCAATGTGGCGCGGCAGAGATTTTCGGTGAAGGCTATCAACACAAGGAACGGCCATGAGCTACGTAACTGAACTGCGATGCCGCGAATGCGGGCAACAGTACCCCGTGCAACCGCTGCATGTCTGCGAGACCTGCTTCGGTCCGCTGGAGATTACCTACGACTACGCCCGCATCCGTGCCGTGCTTACCCATAAATTGATCGAGAGCCGGCCGCGCAACCTGTGGCGCTATCGCGAGCTGCTGCCGGTGGATAGCGAGCCCGAAGCCGGCCCTAATTCCGGCTTTACCCCGCTCCTGCACGCCCGCCGGTTGGGCGCCGAACTGGGTCTGCCGCGGCTCTATCTCAAAGACGACACCGTCAACCATCCCACCTTGTCCTACAAGGACCGGGTGGTGTCGGTGGCCATTACTAAGGCGCGCGAGTTCGGCTTTACCACGGTGTCGTGTGCGTCCACCGGCAATCTGGCCACGGCGGTGGCGGCCCACGCCGCGCGGGCTGGACTTAAATGCTACATTTTCATGCCCGAGGGGGTGGAGGCCGGAAAAATCGTCGGCTCTGCCATTTATGGCGCACAGGTGGTGACCATTCGCGGCAACTACGACGACGTCAATCGGCTATGCAGCGAGATCGCGGACAAGTACGGGTGGGCTTTCGTCAACATCAACCTACGGCCCTACTATACCGAAGGCGCCAAGACCTTCGGCTTCGAGATTGCCGAGCAATTGGGCTGGCGGCTGCCCGATCATGTGGTTATTCCCACCGCTGGCGGCACGATTTTGCCCAAGGTCGCCAAGGCTTTCAAAGAATTCAAGGATCTGGGCTTGGTGCGCGGCAACGAGCCGCGGATTTACACCGCGCAGGCGGCGGGATCGGCCCCGGTGGTGACCGCCCTGCACAAGGGGGCCGACCTGATCACCCCGGTCAAACCCGAGACCATCGCCAAATCGATCGCGATTGGCAACCCGGCCGACGGTTATTATGTGCTGCGCGCGGTGCGCGAGTCGGGCGGCTGGGGCGAGATGGCCACCGATCCCGAAATCATCGATGCGATCAAGCTGCTGGCCCGCACCGAGGGGGTTTTCGCCGAGCCCGCCGGCGGTACTACCCTGGCGGTGACCTTGAAGTTGCTGGAGCAAGGGCGGATCTCGCGCGAGGATTGCGTGGTCGTCTCGATTACCGGCAACGGCTATAAGACCTTGGAAGCGGTCGCCGGCGCGATCGAGCAGCCTTCGGTAATCGACGCACGCCTGAAGGATTTTGACGCCCTGTTCGAGCGGCTCGGCGGTGCCAAGCCCGCTTTGGCGGGCGCGGCTTAAATTTTTAACTCAGGAGGTCAACAACCAGATGCCAGTCCGGGTACGGGTCCCCACTCCCTTGCGCAAGTTTACCGCCGGCGCGGGCGAAATCGGCGCTGCCGGCGCCAATCTCAAGGATGTCATCGAAGATTTGGAGCGTAATCATCCCGGGTTGCGCGAGCGGCTGCTCGATGAGAACGGCCAGATTCGCCGCTTCGTGAATATCTATCTCAATGGCGACGACGTGCGGTTCCTTGATCAGCTAAACTCACCGGTCAAGGATGGCGACGATATCTCCATCGTTCCTGCGATTGCCGGCGGCCGCTAATCCCCAGCCCGGGCCCGGCGCGCGCGCCCTCAGCGTGTTGGACCTGATCGGCAACACTCCGCTGCTGGAGATCTCACGCCTGACCGCGGGCTTGCTGCGGCCGGGCGTGCGGATCTTTGCCAAGCTGGAGGGCTTCAACCCCGGTGGCTCGGTCAAGGACCGCGCCGTGCGCAAAATGATCGAGGTTGGCTTGGCCAGCGGGCTGTTGCAGCCGGGCAAGACCATTATCGATTCGACCTCGGGTAACACCGGGATCGCATTGGCGATGGTGGGTTCGGCGTTGGGCTACCCGGTGGAACTGGTGATGGCCTCCAACGTGAGCCAGGAGCGCAAGCGGATTATCGCGGCCTTTGGCGCCAAGGTGGTCTTCTCTGATCCGCTGGAGGGATCCGACGGCGCCATTCTGCGCTGTCGCGAGCTTATCGCCCGCGACCCCCAGCGCTACTTCAAACCTGATCAGTACAACAACGAGGCCAATCCGCAGGCCCACTTCGAGACCACCGGTCCCGAGATCTGGCACCAGACCGGCGGCGCCATCAGCCACTTTATCGCCGGGATCGGCACCAGCGGTACGCTGATGGGCACTGGCCGTTATCTCAAAACTCGCGACGCGGCCATCCAGGTCATCGCGGCCGAACCGGCCGACGCGATGCACGGGTTGGAGGGACTCAAACACATGGCCTCCTCGATCGTCCCCGGCATCTACCACGAGGATCAGATCGACCGCAAAGTTCCGGTGGAGACGGAAGACGCCTACGATATGGTCTATGCGCTGGGCCAGGTCGAAGGGTTGCTGGTGGGTCAATCTTCAGGGGCCGCGATGGTGGCGGCGCTGAAGGTCGCGCGCGAATTGCGCCAGGGTTGCGTGGTGACGGTATTTCCCGATTTGGGCGATAAATATCTCTCCACTAACTTGTGGATTGGCTGGAAGGCCTGGACTCCGCTCAAACTCAAGCGCCTGCTGGAGAAGCTATGAACCCCCGGCGTCATCGCGAACGCTACTATCTGACCTATCCCAGCGCGCTCATCCGCGAGCCGCTGCTTTATCAACTGGTCAAGAAATTCGACCTTGCCTTCAATATTCGCGGTGCCAGCGTCTCCGACCAGATGGGGCTGGTGGCACTGGAGTTCGACGGCACCGCCGACCAAATCGAGGGCGCCATCAAGTATCTGCGTTCGATGGGCGTAACGGTCGAGCCGATCGAAAAAAACATCATCGAATAGCCATTTTGCTCACCGACGCCCAAATCGATCGCTACAGCCGGCAGATTATTTTGCCCGAGGTCGGTGGCCGCGGCCAGCAGCGACTGAGCCAAAGCCGCCTCGCGCTGGCCGGCGATCCCGCCGCACTGGAAGCGATATTGCCCTATCTGGCGGGCGCCGGCGTGGGCTGTATTCACTTGCCGCTGGTGGGCCAGCCGCTGGCGCGAATGTGCGCGGCGATCGCGAAGCGCAACCCTGAGGTGCGCCTGGAGCCCTGGCAGGACTCTTCGCCGCCGGCCGACCTGACCGCGTTCGTGCTATCTCGCGAGAGCGAATTGCCATCGCTGGCCGCCCTCGACCACAGCGGCGTCAGGCCGCTGATGTTGATACGGCTGATCGCGCCGCGCGCCATCGTGACCCTCGCTTCGCGGCCACCCTGCCTGGCCTGCGCCGATCCGGCCCTGCTTGCGCCCGCCTGCCAAGAGCCGGGGTCTATCGAACTGCCCGCCGAAGCGATCGCGATTGCGGGCGGCGGCGAAATTCTGTTGCAACTGCTCGCCCTTGCCGCACCCGCCGCTCGGCTGCTCCGATGCTCGGGTTATGAGCTGAACCCCTGCACGCTCGCCGCTGGCACGTGCTGCCAGCGCTGCGCTTGACGCCCACTTCATGCTTGCGCCATGAAGCTTACTCCCAAGGCCTGGCTGCTCGATTTCGACAACACGCTGGCGGCCCTGGAGGTCGAGGTCGACTGGGAGGCCAGCCGCCGCGCCTTGGAGCCGATGCTGCGCGGGGCAGGCGTGGACCCACAGCTATTCGTCGAAATCCCCAAGGGTAATTTGCCGCTCTACGCCGCCCTGCACGCCCGCTTCCACGCTGCTCCCGGCCCAATCGATCCGTCACGAGGTGCCCTGCTAAGGGCTGCCAGCGCGCTTATCGAGCGTTATGAGCTGGCCGGTGTGGAACGCGCGCAGCCGCTGCCCGGTGCCTTGGAGTTGTTGCGAGAACTCCAGGACCATGCCGCCATTGTCACCTCCAACTCCTCGCTTACGGTGGCGCGCTGGCTCGACCGCCATTCGATCTATCTGCCGAACGACAGGATTATTGGGCGCAACAGCGAGCTTGCCCTCAAACCGTCCTCGCAGATGGTCGCACTCGCGCTGGCGCGACTGCGCGCCCAGCCCGATGACGCGCTGTTCGTAGGCGACAGCCTGGCCGATTTGCAGGCCGCGCGCAGCGCCGGTGTCCGCTTCGCCGGAGTAGGCTTCTCGCAGCGCGCGCGCCAGCGCTTGCAGGAGGCGGATGCGACCCACGTCTTCGCCTCGCCCGCGGCACTTTTAGCCTGGATACAAGCCGGACGGGCGACCGCTTGATCCGAAGTCCAAAATAAGCAACTAATATGACCCACTAAGTCTTTTATTTGGGGAATGAGGTTAATGGACGAAGGATTTACCTTGTGGTTCACGGGTCTGTCAGGAGCGGGCAAATCGACGCTGGCCAATGCGGTAGCGCAAGAATTGCGCCGGCGCGGACGGCGAGTGGAAATTCTTGATGGCGACGAGGTGCGGACCAATCTCTCTAAGGGGCTGGGCTTTTCCAAGGAAGATCGCGACACCAACATCCGGCGGATCGGTTATGTCTGCCGGCTTTTGGCCCGCAACGGCGTAATCGCGGTGTCGGCCGCGATTTCGCCTTATCGCGCGGTACGCGACGAAGTGCGAGCGGCGCATGAGCGCTTTTTTGAAGTGTACGTGAAATGCCCGCTGGAGACCCTGGTCCGGCGCGACGTCAAGGGCTTGTACGCCAAGGCGCTTAAGGGCGAGTTGCCGGGTTTCACCGGGGTTTCCGATCCTTATGAGGAGCCTTTGACGCCCGAGCTGGTGATCGAAAGCGACCGTGAGAGCGTTGCGGACAGCCTGGGTCGATTGCTCACGGCATTGGAAGCGGCGCGGCTGGTCAGCGCCAATGGAGCACGGTGATGGGCGAGTTGGAACGCGAGACGATTACTCCTCACGGCGGCGATGGGTTGGTTAATCTGCGGGCGCCGGCGGCCGAGCGCGAGGGTTTGGCGCGCCATGCGCAGGGACTGGCGGTGGTCAGCCTCAATGCGCGCGATCTGTCCGACTTGGAAATGCTCGCCATTGGCGCCTTTTCGCCCCTGGACGGCTTCATGGGCGAGGCCGACTACACGCGCTCGCGCGACGAGATGAGATTGGCCTCGGGCGTGCCCTGGCCGATTCCGATTACGCTGGGTGTGAGCGAGGCGCAGGCCAAGGCAATCAAGCCCGGGGCGCAGGTGGCGCTGGCCACCGAGGCCGGGCAGCGCTTGGCGGTGATGGCGGTCAGTGAAGTCTTTCGGGTCGATCGGGTCGCCGAAGCCAGTGCGGTCTTTGGCACCGCCGATGAAGCCCATCCCGGAGCCAAGAATGTGCTGGGCCAGCCGCCGCTATGTTTGGGCGGCAAGGTGACGCTGTTCGACGAGATCCCCGATCGTACGTTTCTTGAATATCGGCTGGAACCGGCGCAGACCCGGGCCGAGTTCAAGGCCCGGCAATGGCGCAAGGTGGTGGCCTTCCAGACTCGCAATCCCACCCATCGCGCGCACGAATACATCCAGAAGGCGGCGCTGGAGATTTGCGACGGTCTGCTGCTCCATCCGCTGGTGGGTGAGACTAAGGGCGACGACGTGCCGGCCGCGGTGCGGATGGAATCCTACAAAGTGTTGTTAGAGCAGTACTATCCCAAGAATCGTGCGATGCTCTCCGTGATGCCGGCCCATATGCGCTACGGCGGTCCGCGCGAGGCGGTGCTGCACGCCATTATTCGGCGCAACTACGGCTGCACCCATTTTATCGTGGGGCGGGATCACGCCGGCGTAGGGAACTACTACGGCACTTACGACGCTCAGCAGATCTTCTCGCGCTTCAGCCCCGAGGAGATCGCAATTGTGCCATTGGCCTTCGAACACACCTTCTATTGCCGCCGCTGCGAGGGGATGGCTTCCTTCAAGACCTGCCCGCACACCGACCAGGACCGGGTGATTCTGTCGGGCACCAAGGTGCGTGAGATGCTGCAGCGCGGCGAGTTTCCCCCACCCGAATACACTCGGCCCGAAATCGCCGCCATCCTGGTCAAGGCGATGCGCCAAGCGGGCTGAGCCCTCAGACTTGCGGTCTTGCTAGCGCCATAGCTTGTCCACAACCCCTCGTTCTGCCAATCGCCAGACCTGCTGCGGCAGGACGAGGGGCGTGCATAATGACGCCGCCGACGCGATTTTCTAGCTAGCGCTGACCGCGCCGCCTTACTGACACTTAAGCGAACGTGAACTACGCCGCCCTGGCGCTGTCGCCATTGTTCCTGATCGGTCTGCCGACCGGGGGCTGGCGTGATTGAACGCTTGGTGCGCGAACGGCTCTACGACGCTACCTGCTTCTGTCCAGCGTTACGGACAGTGTCAGAGGGCGTTATTCGGAGCCCGACCCGGAGTTGAGTCGTCGTAACTTCGCGAACGCGTTGGCAGTGCGTGCCCGCGCCTTCGCGGGCCTTAAGCTCGCGCGAATCTCCCGTCTCTACAGTTAAGCCGGCTACAGGTAAAACTTGGCGATTGGCACTGCTTTATACGCCGCAAAAACCGATGAAGCCTGTTGCTGTTGACCTAAGACGATAAAGACGATAGTTTCCGACCGCTTTATTGGGCGTGCATAGGCAGTGCACGCTACAAAAGCAGCAATACACCAGCAGTATTGCCTACCAGCTTTTTCTCCGCTGGTCAGTCGGACCGAAAAGCCCGCTTGAAAGGACCCTAAGCGATGCCAAAGATTGGGCGCGCCCTGACCCCCTTGCTACGCAAGTTGCTTGACAAATCTACCATAAGCGCGTGTTTGGCTGTGTTCGGCTTGGTGGTGGCTCTGGCGGCGTGGGGCGATTCCACCTCGATCGCGATTTCGGCCGGCAGCGTGACGGTGACGAGCAGTTCCTCCACCACCCTCAACATTCCGGTCACGCGTAGCAGCGACACCAGTTATGACGCTTTCGTACAGTACAAGACCCAGGACGGCACGGCGGTAGCCGGGACGGACTACACCGCCGCCAACGGCTCGATCGTGATTCCGGCGGGCTCGACCAGCGCCAATATCCCGGTGACGATTACCGGAGTCAGCAGCAATCCCAGTACCAATCCCAAGACCTTCCAGATGCTGCTTTTGGGCGGGGGCGGGGCGGCGCGAACTTTCACGGCCAGCTTCACCACCGAGCAGCCCTTCACCACGGGCACTTTGCCCTACTCGGTGACAACAGCGGATGTCAACGGCGACGGCCTACCCGACCTGATCGTCGCCAATCGCGTCGACAACACAGTCTCGGTGCTCATCAACACCACCGCTCCAGGTGCCACCACCCCCAGCTTCGCCAGCCAGCAGACCTTCAACACCGAGAGCCGCCCGTACTCGGTGACGGCGGCGGATGTCAACGGCGACGGCCTGCCCGATCTGATCGTCGCCAATGAGGGTGCCAACACGGTCTCCGTGCTACTCAACACCACCACCCCGGGCTCCGCCACTGCCAGCTTCGCCGCCCAGCAGACCTTTGGCACCGGGACCGCTCCGTACTCGGTGACGGCGGCGGATGTCAACGGCGACGGCACGCCCGACCTCATCGTTGCGAACAAAAGCGACGACACCGTCTCGGTGCTGCTCAACACGACTGCGCCGGGTTCGAGCACCGCCAGCTTCGCCACCCAGCAGACCTTCAACACCGGGACCGCTCCGTACTCGGTGACGGCGGCGGATATCAACGGCGACGGCCTACCTGACCTGATCCTCGCGAATTTCAGCGACGGTACGGTCTCGGTGCTACTTAACACGACTACCCCGGGTTCGAGCACCGCCAGCTTCGCCACCCAGCAGACCTTCAACACTGGGAACAACCCGGGATCGGTGACGGCGGCCGATGTCAACGGTGACGGCAAATCTGACCTGATCCTCGCGAACTTCAGCGACGGTACGGTCTCGGTGCTACTTAACACGACTGCGCCGGGTTCGAGCACCGCCAGCTTCGCCACCCAGCAGACCTTCGCAACGATGAGCGAACCGCAGTCGGTGACGGCGGCGGATGTCAATGGCGACGGCAAGCCCGATTTGATCGTCGCGAATGGGGGTGCCAACACGGTCTCGGTGCTGCTCAACGCCACCGCTCCGGGCGCCACCAGCCCCAGCTTTGCCACCCAGCAGCCCTTCACCACGGGCAACAGTCCCGCCGCGGTGACGGCGGCGAATATCAACGGCGACGGCAAGCCCGATTTGATCGTCACCAATGATGGTGACAACACGGTCTCGGTGCTGCTCAACACCACGCCGGCGCCGACCACGAGCTTTGATGCCAACAGCTTCGCCACAGCGCACACTTTTACCGCCGGATCGGGGCCGACCTCGGTGGCGGCGGCGGATGTCAATGGCGACGGCAAGCCCGACCTCGTCGTCGCGAATATCAACGCTAGCACGGTCTCGGTGCTGCTCAACACCACGGCCGCGGGAGCCACCACCCCCAGCTTCTCAACTCAGCAAACCTTTGGTACGGGCAGCGGGCCATATACGGTGGTAACAGCGGACGTCAATGGCGACGGCAAACCCGACCTGCTCCTCGCCAATGAGAACAGCAATACGGTCTCGGTCCTGCTCAACACCACCACGCCGGGCGCCACCACCCCTAGCTTCGCCTCACAACAAACCTTCGGCACCGGCAACTTCCCGCGCGGATTGGCGGCAGCGGACGTCAACGGCGACGGCAAGCCCGACCTCATCGTCGCTAATGAAAACGACGGTACGGTCTCGGTGCTCCTCAATACCACTGCCGCGGGTGCCTCTACCCCCAGCTTCGCCGGCCAGCAGGTCTTCCCCGTCGGGAACGCCCCGATTCCGGTGGCAGTGGCGGACGTCAACGGCGACGGCATGCCCGACCTGGTTGTGGCCAATGATGCGGACGGCACGGTCTCCGTGCTGCTCAACACCACCACGCCGGGCTCGACCACTGCCAGCTTCGCCTCGCAGCAGACCTTCGGCACGGGAAGCTCGAGCAGCCCGACGGCGGTGACGATGGCCGACGTCAATGGTGATGGAAAGCCCGACATTATCGCTACCAACACAAGCAACAGCTCGGTCGCCGTTTTGCTCAACACCACCACGCCTGGCTCCTCCACTGCGAGCTTCCGTGGCCAAGTGACCTTCTCCGCGGTATCCGGACCCAATGGGGTGACAGTGCTGGACGTCAACGGTGACGGCAAGCCCGATATCATCGTGGCGGGCACCGATTACAGCCAAGTCGGGGTGTTGATTAACAACACGACCCCCGGCGCCAGCACTCCAAACTTCAGCACCGTGCAGACCTTCTCCAGCGGCGGCACCTATCCATACGGGGTGGCGGCGGTGGACCTCAATGGCGACGGTCAGCCCGACCTGATCCTCGCAAACAGCAACTCCAGTAATGTTTCGGTGTTGCTCAACTCCCTGTACACGGTCAGCACCTCGGGGAGCCCGGCCACTGGGACGATCAACTACAATGTCCCAACT
>DATGLK010000083.1 GCA_035294265.1 Candidatus Binataceae bacterium | reverse complement strand
CCGCGCCGTCGGCGGCGGCCGAGATCGCGACTCGAATCCCCGCCGACAAGATGGGATTGGACATCGGACCGGCTACCGTCCAGCGCTTCTGCGACGTATTGGCAACCGCACGCACCGTGGTCTGGAACGGACCGCTGGGCTTCTTCGAACTCGCTCCCTTCGCCGCTGGCACCTTGGAAATCGGGCGCGCGCTAGCGGCCAGCCCAGCGCGTAGCGTGCTGGGCGGAGGCGATACTGCGGCAGCCGTGGCCGGCCAGCCCTGGGCGAAGGATTTTACGCATATCTCCACCGGCGGCGGCGCAACCCTGGAATATTTGGAAGGGATTGAACTGCCCGGGCTCAAGGCACTGGAGCGCTAGTGGACTGCCATCGGCATAGCTTTCGCGGCGAGCCCCCCGCTCGTCATTCTGAGCAAAGTGGCCAACGCCAAGGCAGCCAAAAAATCCTTGAGAGCTTGGCGAGGCTTAGCCTGGCGCGCCGCGCCGGTAGCAGTTTCTGCCACCGCCCGGCGCTCCGCTTTTGCTGACGTCAGCGATTGGACTAGCCAATTTACCGATCGATGCGCAAAAAACTGTTTGCCGCCAATTGGAAGATGCATCTGCTGCCCGAGCAAGCTCGCGCCCTGACCTCTCGACTCATGGCCGCGCTCGACCAATGGCTGGGTCAGGAGCGCGAGCGCGAAGTGATGGTGGCTCCAGCGGCGATCCTGATTCCCGCCGTAGCCCAGGTCTTGCAACACAGCGCGCTGTATCTGGGCGCTCAGAACATGCATTTTGAGGATCAGGGCGCTTTCACCGGCGAGATTTCGCCCCCGATGCTGCAGGCCTGCGGCGTGCAATTCGTTATCTTGGGCCATTCTGAGCGTCGCCATCTGTTCCACGAAGACGACGAGATTATCAACCGCAAGCTCAAGGCCGCCCTGCGGCACAACTTGCGACCCATCCTCTGCTTGGGCGAAACCCTGGATCAGCGCGATAGCGGCCGCACCACCGAGGTTTTGCTCTCCCAGTTCGAGGCTGGCTTGGAGGGGCTCTCGCCCGGCGACATCGCCCGCGTTACCTTGGCCTACGAGCCGGTATGGGCCATCGGCACTGGGCGGAACGCCAGTCCTGAACAGGCGCAAATAGAGCATGGCGCGCTGCGCGCCGCCCTCTCTGACCGGGCCGGCAAGAAAGTGGCGGACGCGGTACGGATCCTCTATGGCGGTAGCGTCACTCCCGACAACGTTGACTCATTGATAGTTAAGCCCGATATTGACGGAGCTTTGGTCGGGGGCGCAAGCTTGAGGGCTGAGTCGTTCGTCCGGATTGTTCGGGCGGGTTTGGGCTAAGAGCATTCGATGTACACAGTCGTTTTAGCTTTTCATGTGGTCGTGTGCCTGGTGCTGTGCGTGGTGGTTTTGCTACAGCAGGGCAAAGGCGCGGATATTGGCGCGGTTTTTGGTGGTTCCAGCCAGACTGTGTTCGGCTCCAGTGGGGCCGGCAATTTTCTCACCCGTTTGACCGGCGGGCTGGCGGTGACCTTCTTTTGCACTTCGCTATATTTGGCCTACAGCTCGACCCATCGCGTCAGCGCCAGCGTCTTTAACGGCGCGCCACCCATCAGCGCGCCCGCCGTACCAGCACCAATGGCGCCCAAGATCCCGGCCAAACCGCCGGCCCATCAATAACCCCCGTGCGAGGGTGGTGAAACAGGCAGACACGCGAGTTTGAGGGGCTCGTGGTAGAAATACCGTGCGGGTTCAAGTCCCGCCCCTCGCACCAATTGCGCTCTTGCTCACAGCTCCGGCGCCCCGCCCGCTCACCTCACCCGTAGGCGGTGTATCCTGCTGTCAGGCGTCGCAGGGGTGTTTACCCATGGATCTGAGTAAAATTGCGGTCGGCCGAAAGCCACCTCACGACGTTAACGTGGTGGTCGAGATCCCGCAGGGAGGCGTGCCCATCAAAATATCGTCCACTTCTTCCGTCACTACAAGGACTTGGAAAGCGACAAATGGTCCAAGGTCTTGGGCTGGGTCGATAACGCCCAGACCGAAGAGCTGATCAACCAGCCGGCGGCGGCTTGTGATTCGCGCCAGCTTGGGCTTAAGTGCTCCCAGTCTGGTCAACACGCCAGCCGCAGCATGAAGAAAAACCGATCCAAACCGACGGCGCAGGCTTTGCGGAGAAGCCTGCGTGAATTGGCCCGTGTAGCGCGTGTTTTGGCGCTGGAGGGGCACGAGGATATTACCCTGGGACATGTCTCGATGCGCGATCCGGCCGGACGAGGGTTGTGGATCAAGCGCGGTGGTATCGGCCTGGGCGAGGTTGGCGCCAAGGACTTTCAGCTGATCGACTTTGACGGCAACCTGCTGCAGGGCAAGGGCGAGCGGCATAATGAATGGCCGATCCATGCCGAACTGCTGCGCACCCGTCCCGAGATTGATTTCGTCGGCCACACCCACGCCGATTACATCGTCCTGATGTCGTGTCTGGACGAAGAGCTGCGCCCTTACACGCATGCGGCGGTCTTCTTCGATCCGATACCGCCGCGCTTTACCCAGACCAGCGAGCTTATCACCACCCCTGAGCTGGGACGGGCCTTGGCGGCCGCGGTGGGCGGCGCGGCCGCCGCGATTATCCGCAATCACGGCTGCTGCTTTGTGGGCCGCTCGGTGGCCGAACTTTGCACCAACGGAATCCTGCTGCGCCAGGCCTGCGAGATTCAATTCAAGCTGTCACTGAGCAACGCCCGGCAGGTGTGGCCGGAGGCCGCCGAAGCGGCCCGCAAACGGGCGGCCTTGAGCGTCAACGCAAGCGGCGTGGAGCTGTACTGGAATTACTATCGTCGTAAGCTGGAACAACACGAAAAGCGCCGCTGAAGCATCGCGCTCGCGGGCACGGCGGGCGAGGGACAAATCGAGGCCGAAGATGAACGCGATTCAATTTGATACTTTGGGCGGTCCCGAAGTGCTCAGGCCCGCCGAGGTCGCCAAGCCCGAAGTGCGGGCGGGCATGGTGCTGATCAAGGTGCGCGCCGCGGGGGTTAATTTTGCCGATACCCTGTTCACTCGCGGCCAGTACGCGATCATCCCCAGGTTACCCGACGTCCCCGGAATGGAAGCTGCGGGCGACATCGAAGCGGTGGGCGAGGGGGTCGAAGAGCTCAAGCCTGGGATGCGAGTGGCGGCGATCGCGCTGCGCTGCTACGCCGAGTACTGCCTGGCGCGACCCAATCTAACGATACCTCTGCCCGATTCTCTCGGTTACGAAGAGGGAGCGGCCTTTCCCATCCAGACCCTGACGGCTTACCATTTGCTCCATACCGCCCATCGCACCGCCGCCGGCGATACCGTGCTGGTGCATGCCGCCGCCGGCGGCGTGGGCTCGCTGGCGACCCAGATCGCCAAGGCCGCTGGAGCGCGGGTAATCGGCACGGTTTCCAGCTCCGCCAAAGCGGCCCTGGTGCGCGAGCTGGGCGCCGACGAGGTGATCGATTATCGCGCGCAGGACTTCGCCGCCGAGGTGATGCGACTGACCGGCGGGCGCGGCGTGGATCTCATCCTGGACGCCGTGGGCAAACCCACTTTTGGCCCCGGGCTGAGCTGCCTGGCACCCTTCGGCCAATTAATCCTCTATGGCCGCGCGGGCGGTACGCCCGATCCGGTAAGTCCCCCCAGCTTGTTCGCCAAATCGCTGACCGTAAGCGCCTTCTCCTTGCCCGTGGTCTATAATTTCCCCGACCTGATGGCACGCGGAATTGTCGACTCTCTGCGCCTGCTGCAAGAGCGCAAGGTCAGGCTGGTAATCGGCAAAACCATACCGCTCACTCAAGCTGCCGAGGCCCATCGGCTGCTACTGTCCCGGGCCTCAACCGGCAAGCTGGTACTGAAAGTCTGACGCAGCAGGGGGTATGTTCGACCCCGAAAGAGCAGGGTACTCGCCCGCTTCTTCGTTTGGTTCTGGCCCCATGCTTTCCGGGAAACTGGCCTTGGGAACGCCGGGACGCTGCGACCGGGGAGTCTTTTCGAAGCATGTTTGCAAGCGCGCTTGGCTGAGATAAATTGATGGACTTCCGGGATGCTCCGCTCCAAGGCTGCCCGCCGCTGATAGCTGGGTCCTGCGCAAGGGAAAGTCGCGAACCCCGCCAGGTCCGGAAGGAAGCAACGGTACCGACCCCTTCTCTGTGCCGCGGGGGTGCCTAGCTATCATTCGACGGGCAGCGGCGGCAGCGAGCCGCCAGGAGGAAAGCGGCGTCGATGGCCACCATGTCCGACCATCTGGTTCTGGCGCGTAAATGGCGCCCTGAGCGCTTTGCCGACCTGGTCGGGCAGGAGCAGGTTACCCGCACCTTGGCTCAAGCGCTGGCGAGCGGCCGGATTGCACACGCCTTCTTATTCAGCGGCATTCGCGGAGTGGGCAAAACCACCGCCGCGCGCATTTTGGCCCGCTGCCTCAACTGCGCCCAAGGCCCGACCCCCGAGCCGTGCGGCCAATGCGCCGCCTGCGTGGAGATACGCCAGGGGCGCGCGCTGGACGTAGTCGAGATAGACGGCGCCACCTACCGCAAAATCGACGACGCCCGCAGTATCATCGAGAATCTCAGCTACCGGCCGGCGCGCGATCGCTTCAAGATTTATATCATCGACGAGGCCCATCAACTGACCGACCAGGCCTTCAACGCGCTGCTCAAGACTCTGGAAGAGCCGCCGCCCCACGTCAAATTCATCCTGGCGACTACCGAGCCGCAAAAGATGCCCGAGACCATCCTGTCCCGGCTGCAGCGCTACGATTTCCGCCGTCTCCCCTTCGCCGTCATCATGGCCCGCTTGCGCGATCTGGCCCAGCGAGAGAATATCGCCGTGGATCAGGGTGGCCTCACCCTGCTGGCGCGCGAGGCTGGGGGCAGTATGCGCGACGCCGAACGGATGCTGGAAAGCGCCTTGACCCTGGCTGAGGATGGCCCGCTGAGCGAAAACGCGGTAGCCGACACCCTGGGCGTGGCCAGCCGGGCACGCGTTTACGCCCTGACTACTGCGATTTTGGAGCGCGACGCGGGCGCCGCCCTGAACATCGTGCGCGAACTCAACGAACGCGGCGCCAACTTGGCGGGGTTGGGCCGCGATCTGCTGGAGACCTTGCGCAACCTGGTGATTGCCAAGCTGCCGGCCAACGGCCAAGCTCACGCCCTGACCAACTTGCCCGACCATGAGCTGGAGCAGGTTCGCAAGCTGGCCCAGCAACCTTCGCAGCGTGATCTGCTGCGGCTGTTTCGCCTGATGGCGCAGGCGCAAGAAGAGATTTTGCGCTCGCCCTACGCCGATCTGCTGCTAGAAATGACGGTGGTGCGGATGGCCAGCCTGGCGCCGGTGCTTGATGGGGATGAATTGGCGCGTGCGCTGGCCGCGCTGGGACGTGAAGCCGGGCCTGGGGGTGGGCCGAGCGGCACGCCCCCGGGCCCCAGCGGCGCACCCGCTGCGCCGGCACGCCGGATGCGGGTGGAGGGCGAAGTGCGGGCCAGCGCTCCGGCACGCACCCCACTGCCCACCCCGCCATCGCCCGCGAGGCCTGGAGTGAACCAAGCCTTGCCCGAGCTGCGCGAGCACATCCGCGCGCGCAAGGCCGCACTGGCCGGCTTCATGGAAAATGGAGCCACCCTCCGCCTGGACGATGACCTACTGCGCATCATCCCCGCCTCTTCGATTTACGTCCGCTATCTAGCCGACAATCGTGGCGTGATAGGTGAACTGGCCGCGGAATTCTATGGCCGCCCGATCCGGGTCGAGCTGGCGCCCGTCGATGCCTCAGGGGGAGACGCGGGGATAGCTTCGGCCGCCCCTGCTTCTCCCCCTGAAGCGCCCACAGCTGCCCCGACGCCAGCGTCCGCCCCTGGCAACCCTGCGACTCCAGCTGCGGACCGCGATACCATCCGCAAGGAACTTTTCGCCGACCCCGTCGTACGCCAGATCCTGGACGAACTCGAAGGACGTCTGGTCGATGTCCGCCGCACCGTCAGCGGCGACGACCAATCTAAATCCTGAGTGCCCCAACTATTGGCCGCACAGCGGAGACAACCCTATGGCACAACCCGACCTTTCCACGATCATGCAGCAGGCCCAAGCCCTGCAGGATAAGCTTAAGCAAATGCAGGAGGATGCCGCCTCCAGAACGGTCGAGGCTCAGGCCGGCGGCGGCATGGTGCGGGTAGTGGTGGACGGTTCCATGCAGGTGCGCTCCATCCAGATCGAGCCGGCTCTGCTCAATGATGCTAAGATGCTCGAGGACCTGCTGCTCGGGGCTATCAACGATGGCTTGCGCAGAGCGCAGACCCTGGTCGCCCAGGAGGTCGGCAAACTGGCTGGCCCCTTGGCGGGTTTCAAGTTGCCAGGAATGGAGTAGTCGCGCACGATGGCGGCTTCTGGCAAGCGTCCTGACGGCCTGCCGCCGGCGATGACCCGGCTGGTGCGCGAATTGTCCCGCTTGCCGGGAATCGGCGAGAAGACCGCCGCGCGCCTTGCTTTCAACCTGCTCGCCCGCCCCCGCCCGGAGGTAATCGCACTGGCCGAAGCCTTGCTTGAAATGAAGGAGCGGGTCGGATTATGCAGCTCCTGTTTTGGCTTGTCCGACAGCGAGCGCTGCCACATCTGCGCCGATCCCGGCCGCGACCCCACTGTGTTGTGCGTAGTCGAGGGACCAGCCGATCTAATGGCGATAGAGCGCTCGCGCAGCTTCCAAGGCCTTTATCATGTGCTGCACGGCGCGCTCGCCCCATTGGACGGTATCGGTCCTGACGACCTGCGCATCAACGAGCTAATTGATCGGCTCAAGGCCGGCGGCGAAGGCGCAATTGTTGAAGTCATCGTCGCCACCAACGCCACGGTTGAGGGCGAAGCCACCGCCCTATATCTGGCCCGCTTGCTCAAGCCGATGGGGGTGCGGGCAACGCGGCTGGCGCGCGGACTGCCGGTAGGCGGTGACCTCGAATATAGCGACGCCGCCACGTTGACCAGTGCAATTTCGGGTCGGCGCGAAATCTGACGCGTGGGACATCATCAAGCAGGGCGGCGGTGTCCGCCTATCGCCCACGCGAGCTAGTTCGCGCGCGCCACGAGGCAGCTGGATCATCCAAGCGGTTTGCCAAAGCTCTCCGCAACCTTTACGACTTTCTCACCCGGCTTGCTTCGCTTAGCGGTTCGTTGCGCCAAGTATCACAAGTATCAGATGATTGCGGGGCGCGACGCTCAAGCTACTTCGGGTTTGGCCGCGCGGGAACGGGTGGAAAGTATTGCGGGGCCTCGCGTCGATCCACCATCCCGTAGTCGCGGATGATGCGCACCCGCAGATGACGAATCAGGTCGCTCTTGCGCCCTAGGGCTCGTTCCCAATCCACCGCCGCCTCCGTCTCGCGCCACCCCCTTAGCACCAGCTCCTTACCCTCGGTGGTCAGACTGGTGAACCGATCGCAGGTAATAGCCGCCGAAGCTTCCCCAACTTCGGGCAACGAGCGCGCGGGCGGCACGACGATGCTGATTGTGGCTACCGGCGCGGCCCCGCTTTGAGTAACGTCAAAGCGCTGGCCGGCCAGTAGATCGATCGGCGGCCGCGCGCTATCCCCAATCACTTCACCGACGCGCAGATGGTAGTCCGCCAAAATCTCACGCCGGCCGCGCTCCTGGGCCTCGTGATGGAGCGGTACCGTGCGCCAACGTACCAGAGCCTTTTCATTGTCCCACAGCGACAGCGACAACAAGCGGCTGCCGTCGGCCTGATGCACAAAGCGCTCGTTTTCGATAAAACCCTCAATTTGCTCCAGCTCAGGCCGCAGCAGGCGAGCCAGCCCCAGGTATTCTTCCCAACGCTCTTGGCGCGGTTGGACTTCAAAAATCACCGCAAACACAGGACGCCCACCATCAGATCTGAAACGTGAAAGCGTTCTTGCGCCGAGTGGCCAGACTTTCCAAGGTGGTACGGCGCAGGATCGCAACTACCTGGTCGCGGACCTCGCGCCACACCTCGCGCATCGCGCAGGCATCCTCGCGCCGGCAGGGCGAATTTCCCCCCTCCTCCAAACATTCTACCGGCACATAGTCGCCTTCGATAATCTCTACCACCTCGGCCATCGTGATCCGGCCCGGCGGGCGCGCCAGCAGATAGCCGCCGCTGGGCCCCTTCTGGCTGAGCACCAAACCACCCCGCTTAAGCTCGATCAGCAGCCGGCGCAAGTAATTTTCAGGGATATTCTGGGCCGCCGCGATCGTCTCCGCCCGCAACGGAGTCAACGCCGGATAACGCTCGGCAAGCATCAGCAAGGCCTTGAGGGAATAGTCCACCGCAACCCCAAATCTCATTGTAACTCCAGCTCTTTTCCGCCGATGGGCCAGAGAAGAAAGCTCTCGCGAAAATAATTGACTAAATTGGTCATCTAAGTTATGTTTCTTCCAAGTCAAGGTGAAGGAGCGCAAAGCGGCTGTGCCAAAGCGGGAGCCCCCGAGCTGGGAAACCGTGCTCAAACGCAACTCGGCGGAGAAGCTCAAGCGCGAGCTGTTCCCGACCGAATTGTGGGGTCAATGGCAGCGTCTGGTCGAGACCTCGTACGAAAAGCTGCCCGAGGAAGACATCGTCCGCCTGCAGTGGTATGGACTCTACCACGACAAGCCCAAGATCGGGACCTTTATGATGCGCGTAAAGGTGCCCGGAGGAATCCTGAGCCCGGCCGGGCTGCGCGCGCTCGGAGAGATTTCCGAGCGCTACGGCCAAGGCTCGGGAGAGCTGACGACGCGCCAGAACATTCAAATTCATCATATCACCCTGGATCATTTCCAGGAGGTTTTTCTGCGGCTCAAAGAAGCTGGCCTGACCACTTTGGGCGGTTGTGGCGACGTGGTTCGCAATATCACCGGTTGCCCGCTCGCGGGGGTGGACCAAGAAGAGTTTTTTGATACCACCGGATTGCTAGCCGAAGCGGCGCGGTTCTTTTACGGCAATCCTGAATACTCGGATTTGCCGCGTAAACACAAGATCACCCTCTCCGCTTGTCCCTATCAGTGCAATGCGCCTGAGATCAACTGTATCGCGCTGGTGGGCCTCCTGCGCGAGGGCCGGCCGGGATTTGCAATTCGGGTTGGCGGCGGTTTGTCCTCCACCCCGCGGCTCTCGCGCCATCTGGGAGTCTTCATTACGCCCGAACAAGCGCTGCCGGTGCTGCGCGCGATTATCGACGTCTGGCGCTCGACTACCGAATATCGGATTTCGCGCGTCAAAGCGCGCCTGAAATTCATGATCGACGACTACGGCGTGGAAGACTTCCGCAAACTGGTAGAGGCGCGCCTGGGTTACCAACTCGACACGCTCGATGAGTTGCCGCTGCCCGATCGCGATAGCGACCACATGGGCATCCGTGAACAGAAGCAGCCCGGCCTGCTCTCGGTCGGCTTCCCGGTTTACCTAGGACTGATGAGCGGCGCGCAGATGAGCCGCTTGGCCGCGGTGGTGGAGGGGTATGGCGGTGACATCCGGCTGACCCGCCGGCAAAATTTCATCCTCACCGCCGTACCGCGGACGCGGCTGGACCAAATTGTGGCGGAGGTGGCCGAAATCGGTTTCGCGCTGGATGTAAACGGGCTTTACGCTTCCTCAATCGGCTGTATCGGCGACCCCCACTGCAACTATGCAGTGACTCCGACCAAGGAAAAGTTAGCCACGCTGCTTGAGCGGCTGACCACCCAGTTCGGCGACCAGGTCGCCAACCTCAAGCTCAATCTCGACGGCTGCCCACACGCCTGCGCCCAGCATTGGACCGGCGATATCGGCCTGCAGGGCACCACCACGCGCGGGCCCAACGGCGAACCACGCGAAGCCTTCGATATCATTTTGCGCGGCGGGCTGGGCAAGGAGGCGGCGATCGGCAAGCCGGTCCTGCGCCGGGTACTCTCAAGCCAAGTCGAGGATTACGTCAGCCGGCTGTTCGCTGGCTATCTGGCCCAACGCCAGCCCGAAGAGAGTTTCACCAGCTTTTGCAAACGCTTATCCGACGAAGCCTTGGTCGGAATCGCACAGGCGGCGCCGTCCGCCACTGAGGCTATCGCTTAGCCTTCGAACTTCAGAGGCCCATGACCATGGCAGAGCATAACGATCGTGAACTGATGGACGAGTTGGAGGCGGGTGAGGCCGCCGTAGAGTTAGACGATAAGGAGCCCCAAGAGGTGCTGAGCTGGGCGATCGAGCGCTTCGGATCCCGCTTGGGTATCTGCTCCAGTTTTCAGGCCGACGGCTGCGCGCTGATAGACATGGCCTGCCGCATCGACCCGACGGTCCGGGTTTTCACGATCGATACCGGGCGAATGCCACCGGAAACCTATCAACTGATCCAGCAGGTTCGCGATCGGTATGGCATAGCGGTGGAGATTTTCCTTCCCGACAGCCACGTGGTCGAGCAAATGACCACCAAACATGGCATCAACCTGTTTTACCACAATGTCGACGCCCGGCTGTTGTGCTGTCAGGTACGCAAGGTTCTGCCCTTGCGTCGCGCGCTGGTCAATTTCGATGCCTGGATAACAGGCTTGCGGCGCGACCAATGGGCTACCCGTTCCAATATTCGCAAGGTGGAGATCGACCACGACCATGGCGCGATCGTCAAGATCTCGCCCTTGGCCGACTGGACCGATGAGGAAGTGTGGGATTATCTGCGCGCTCACGACGTGCCTTACAACAAGCTGTACGACCAGGGCTACAAGTCGATCGGCTGCGCGCCGTGCACGCGCTCGGTTAAACCCGGCGAGGATCCCCGCTCGGGCCGCTGGTGGTGGGAGACCGGCGCACCCAAGGAGTGCGGGATGCACTGCGCAATCGAAACCGGCGGCTTCGAGCACGAACTGGCGGCGCTGCTAGGCGGCCATGGCGCCGCGCCCATGGCAGGCAAATAAGGGCCGTGACCATGGCGGCGCAAGGCCTGGAACTGGACCCGATGCAGCGCGAGCTACTGCTGAGCCAGTTGGATTTCTTCCTGCAGGCGGCGAGCGATGCCGCGCGCCAGGACTACGCTGCCCTGCGCGAAGCGGTCGTGGCCGGCTGCGTGGCACCCCCCGCGATGGCCCGCTTGGAAGCTATTTTGGAACTGTGTCTAAGCGGCGAACGGCTGCGCAAAACCAAGGGCCCAGCCGCCTATCACGCCCTCAACGCGCTGTTCGAGCGAACCCCGCGCGGCCAAGCCCGCGCCGCTGAACTGGCTTCCCTCAACCAGGCGCTGGCTCAACTCAAGGGCGCCCCCCTTGTCGAAATCGGCGCGACCGCGCGAGGCCCTGGCGCCTACGCCTTGGCCCTGGGCACCGAGAACTGTCGGATAGTGCTGCGGGTCGAAGCTGGGGGAATACGCGTAGAGAGCCTGGAGGTCGGCGCTTGAGCCGGATTGCGCTCCTACAGCGGGATCGCGTCCGCCCAGTCGCCCAGTACCGGTACGCGAAAGCGGTTTCCGGTGTAGGCCTGATAAATCAAGTACACCCACATTAGGGCAAAAGCGATATGCCCAACATCTTCGATGATCATGAAGATGCGCGAGATAAAACCCGGCATCACTCCGACAAATACTCCCATGATGATCGAAAAAGCGATCCAGGCCACCGTAAAGGCAATCGATTGGCGGGCGTGAAAGCGGACCTGCTCGTCATTGCGGTAAGGTTCCAACAGCAGAAAAATCACCCCTGTTACCGCGAAGCCGACATAGCTGATTGCGGCCACCACGTTGCTGGGTGAGGCCTTGGCACCGAGCGTCGCGCCACAGGAAGGGCAGGTGACGCTGCCCTGCGGCATTGTCGCACCACAACGCGGACAGTTTACCGCCATCGCCGTCTCTCCTTCGCCGTCCAAGCAGTGGAATTGTGCAACGGAGATGCCCATCGGCGCAACCCGCTTAGGCACTCTGCGGGAGGGAGAGGTGAAATTTCTCACCCTGAGGGTACGGCCGAATTTATAATTGACACAGCGCTCTAGCTTATCCAGCATTGAATTAAGGGCTTAGAGACTTGCTGCTGCTCACCTTTTCCCCGCTGGGTCTCTCTCCATCAAGCAGGGAGGAAATCCATGGACGCCAAACAAGCGGTTTTAGAAGGCACGCGCAAAATAAGCATGAAGGGAGCCAAAAGCTTAGCCGCCCTGAGCGCGCGTTCGTTAGCCGAGGAGGCGCGCGAGGCGTTTGCTAATCCCAGTCTTACCCCGTTCTATGTGGTTACCGCGGCGGCGGTAGGCGCCGCCATTTGGCTGTTTACCGCTCGCAAGCGCGAGGAAGCGATCTTCGTGGGGCTGTGGGTGCCCACTTTGCTGGCCCTGTCCGCACTGAACAAGCTGGCTCGCCACGAGCGCGAATGAATGGCTGAAGTGCGCGCGTTGTAAACGCGCGGCGACCCCCGCTGGGCCGCTTCGGTCCGGCGGGTCCCCTGCCGGCCGGGCCGAAGCGGCAACTTCAGTTCTCGCCTTGCGCCAACCGCTCGAGCACGGCGGTGGTCGTGCGGGCGACTTGGAGGATGTCCAGTTGTGAGTTGATACGCGCAATGAGTTGGCGGCGCGAGAAGGGTTTGGGCAAAAACTCGCTCACCCCCAGGCGAATCCCTTCGGCACGGGCCTCGATGTCGTCGCGCGCGGTGACCAGGATAATGGGCAACGTGGCCGTGGCCGGGTCCTGCTTGAGGGCCTTGCAGACCTGAAAGCCGTCCATCTCGGGCATCATCAGATCCAGCAAAATTACGTCGACTTCACTCTCCCGCACGATGCGCAGGCAATCGGCCCCCGAAGGCGCTTCGATCGCCACAAAGCCCTCGCGCTGCAGGTGGCGACTTAAGATGTCGACCGTGTCCGGATCGTCGTCCACGACCAGAATGCGGGCAGGATGCCTGAGCATCATGATTTGTCCCCCTTACTCACCGCGACCATGCCTGGACCGCCGTCGCATACGCCGCAGCGCCGCAGCTTGGCCGAAAAAGTAGTGCGCTTGAGGCTCAGCAGGCGCGCGGCAGCCTGTTTGTTGCCGTTGGTTCGGCGTAGGGCCTCGTTAATCAAGCGCCCCTCGAACTCATGCACCAACTGGGTCAGATTGATCGCGCCCTCGTTCAGCTCGGCGGGCAGGTGGGTCTCCACCGCATGCACGCTGGCGATCAGGTTGGGTGGCAGCGCCGCGGCCTCGATTACCGGCCCTTCGCTGAGAATGGCCAGCCGCTCAACCATGTTCTCTAACTCGCGCACATTGCCTGGCCAATCGTATGACCACAGATGGACCAGAGCCTCCTTGCTGATAGTCCATTGGCGGCCGGCGAACCGACCCCGCATCCGCTCCAGGAAAAAATCGATCAAAAGCGGGATATCCGAGCGCCGCTCGCGCAGGGGCGGGATGTGAATGGGCACCACCTGCAGACGGTAGAAGAGGTCCTCGCGAAAGCTGCCCTTGCGCACCGCCAGCGCCAAGTCCTTGTTGCTGGCAGCGATCACGCGTACGTCGATGGGAGCCGAACGATCCGCCCCCAGCGGCCGTACCAGGCGATCCTCCAGCACCCGCAACAGCTTGGCCTGCAGCATCAGCGGCATCTCGCTGATCTCATCCAAAAACAGCGTGCCACCGGCGGCCATGTTGAACAGCCCCTGGCGCGGCGCAATGGCTCCGGTGAAGGCGCCGCGCTCGTGCCCGAACATCTCCGATTCCAGTAACTCATGTGGAATCGCCGCGCAATTGACTGGGACAAACGGATGCGCCAGCCGGCCGGACAGGCTGTGAATGGCGCGCGCCACCACTTCCTTGCCCGTCCCGCTCTCACCGGTTATCAGGACGGTGGCGTCGGTGCGCGCCAGCCGTTCGATCAATGCCCGTAGTTGGACGGTTTGAGGATGCTCACCTACGAGCACGCGTGCCGCCGGCAAGCGTACCCGTGCTTCCGCAGTTTTTAGCCCTGTCGCCACGCCAATCAGTTCCCCCCTTACAAGAAAGCGACGGCAGCAATCTAATCACGAGACTTAGGAAGGGGACAAGGCACGTTGGCGCGCGCTTTCACATGTTCGTCACGCCGTAGAGAACTTGGAAGCTCAAAGGTCTGCTCAGATAAAAAAAGCGGGAGACAAAAATGTGATTTTTTTACAATGACGCCCGGTATATTGCCGCCTGACCCGGCCCCTCCGCCACCGACACCTCCATCTGCTCGATTCCGCCCAGGGCCTGCCGCTGCGCCAACAACTGGCGCAACTCGCCCCAGATATAACGCGCCAATTCCTCGGCCGAGCTATGCACGATCGGCAGCAGGCAGACGTCGGCGCGGGGAAAGACGAATTTATCGTCCTGGTAGGCCACGCTTACCTGACCCTGCGCAACTTCGATTCGCAGGCAATCACTGCGCATCGGGATGAGGATTCGCTCGTCCAGCCGCCCCACGATCTCGCGCGTTAGGGCTTTGACCACGCCAAAGTCAAGGACATAGCCCGAGGCCCCCAGCTCCCCACCCAGTCGTACGCCAACCTGGTAGTTGTGGCCATGGAGCGCCTCGCGAAAGCCCGGGTAGGCAATGAAATGGGCGGCGGAAAATTTGAAATTTTCCTTGGCAACGTGAACCGAGAAAGACATGGCTTACTCCTAGCGCTAACGGTCCACCCGCAACAGCGCGGCCAGCCCGCGGTCTTCAGCCGCCCCAAAGCGCTCCCGGTAAGCGGTCAGGCTGAGGCCACTGGCAGCCAGGAAATGCTCGCGCTCGGTGGCCGCGGTCTCAGCCAGCACGCGGCTCAGGGCACTCCGCAGCTCAGGCGCCTCCTCCAGCCCCGCGAGCAGATCGCTCACCCACAGCCCATGCATCCCGCCCAGCAAACACTCGACGAAGTAGCCCAACTGGCTGGCGGGGTCGATTGACACCGCACCGGTAAACTTCATCGCCTGTGGCAGGGTCATCAAATTGGCGATGACGGCCTGCTGACGGCGCGAGGGCACTGCCGGATCGCCACTGCCCTCGAAGCCCGATCCGATCGCAATCAACGCCACCTGCCCGTCGTCCAGCGGCAGCGGGTGAAAGATGTAGCCGGGAGAGGTGTAGCCGATCCGCTGAGCCAGTGCGCGGCGATAGGCCAGTGGCTCGAATCCGCTTGCGCGCGCGATCGCCAATAAATATTCCCCCACCGTTTGACCCGCGCGATCGGCGCGCGCGATCAATTCCTCGAACACATCGGGGTCGTACTCCTCGCGGCGCGCCAGATCGCGCGCCCATCGACGCTCAAACTCCAGCCCCAAGGCGCCGAACTCGTTCGCGGCGCTGCGACGACCATGGCGGGCTTGGATCGGGCGGGTAGGGTCAAGCGGCTCGATATCCATCGCCAAATAATGGCCATGGCTGGTGGGCTTGGCCAGACCGCGGCGAGCATTAGTCAGCGTCAGCGGAAAGGCTTGACGCGCGTACAGTCGGCTTTTACCTTGGCGCCTGACCGTCAACAAGCCGTGGCCCGAAAGGAGCGAGCCATAGCCCACTATCAGTAAAGTATCATTCGCACCCAATCTGTTCCCTCTACACCACCGCCCCCCGCGCCCTCAAATCCACAACAGGACGCCCCGCGCGCGACGGCCGCTGGCGGCGGCAATCCCTTGGGTATAGATAGCTAACTGAGTCCGATAATGCGCTAGTGCGGGCGCCAGGTCGATATCGGTCTTGAAATCGACCACAATCCATTCTTCGCCCTCCAGAAATGCCAGATCGACAACCCCCTCGATCACTTCCTCGCCCTCCAGCCGGGCCAGCACCGCGCACTCGCGCCGCAGCTCACGCGCGCGCGCCGCCCGCGCCATCAGGGGCGAGGTCAGAGCCGCCGACACCGCGTGGGCAGCGGCAACAATTTCAGCTTCACTGGCTCCCAGCATCCGCCCCTCGCCTCGCGCGACTCGCTCCACCTGGAGGGCTGGCGCGGTCAGCTCGACCCGTAGCATCACCAGATGGACCAGGGTGCCAAAGCGCGGGCCATGAGGCCGGCCAGGCTGGCGCGGGATCTGCTCAATTGCAACCGATTCGGCCACTGCCAACGGCTGCGTTTGCGCCCGTGCAGTGGCACTTTGCACCGCTAGCGCGGGCCGCGCACCGGCTGCCAGGATTTCCGTGCGCCGGGTTTGCCACGCCTCGAATAAATGGCGACCCGCAGTGGATCGGATCAGATTGTCATCGGCCTCCAACAGGCGACTTTGGCGTAAGCCCATCGTCTCGCGAACATCCAGTTCCAACTGGGCCGGGTCCCACCACAGCACCCGATAATCAGCGCCGTCTATTTGGTGCAGGCCGGGCGCCACCGAGCGTTGAAACGAGGGTGCGCGCTGATTGCGCACCGCCACGCTGTCGGCGCCAAAGGCGGGCAGCCCGGCGACGGTTTGCGGCAACGGAGTGCGGCGTCGCGCGGTGGGCGGGAAGATGGCCGGCGCCAGGCCGGCCAGCCATCCCTGACGCGGTTCGACGGCGGCGGGATCGTCGTCGCCCACCGCGGTCACCACTAACAGGTCGCGGGCCCGGGTGGCGGCAACGTAGAGCACGCGGGTGGCTTCCTCGCGATCCCGGCGGGCCTCGTCCTGGGCATGCGCGATAAGTTCCTCGGGCGCGCAACCCGCCAGCCGTAACGCGCACAGGCCGCGAGTAGAATCGACGTAGCGCGAGGGCTCGCGGGTTTCCCGGCAGGTCGGATCGGCCAAAATCACGATGGGGAATTCCAGCCCCTTGGCGCTATGGACCGTCATTAGCCGAACCCCTTCGGTACCTTCTTCGGCGATCGGCGCCTCGCTGGCCTCCTCGTGCTCGGCCCGTTCCTCCAAATAATCCACAAAGCCGCGAAAGGAGATCGCACCGCCGCGCGCTTCGTAGCGGCGAGCAAGATCCATCAGCCGCATCAGATTGGCCAAGGCCTGCTCGCCGGTGGGCCAGATGGCAAATCCGGCATGGGCGCGCGTCTGCTCCAGCAAGGCCGAGATCGTCGCCGCGATCGGACGCCGATTACGCCGCCGATGCAGGTCACCCAGCAGCGCCAGCGCGCGGCCCACTTCCTGAATCGCCGCCGGCGCGTCCGCAGGGAGGGGGACGAAGGGATGGAGCCGACCCACGCTTTCGCGAAAGCCCAGCAGCGCCGCATCACTGAGCGCCAGCATCGGCCCGCGCAGCGCCGCAAAGACCATCAGCTCGTCGTCGGGTCGCTCGATCGCTCCCAGCAAATTGCGCAAGGCGGTGACTTCCTCGCGCTGATTGAAGGAGCCCCCGCGCACCAAGACGTGGGGAATCTGGCGCGCTTCAAGCGCGCGAATATAGGGTCGCGTGATGTCGGTTCCGAACGAATTAAGGCGGCGAAACAGTACGCAGATGTGGCGTGCGCGGATCGGGACCGGCTCATCAGGAGACTCGCGCTCGCTGACTCGCCAGCCACTGGCCAGCAGCCATTTGATATAGGCCGCCACCGCCTCGGGCACCGATTGCTCGATCTTCCAGTCATGGATCTGGCCGTAATCGCCATAGGGATCGGGTACCGGCAACACGACCACCGAGGGCTGGGCCGCCGGCTGCTCGCGATAGGGCTCGATGGGGACGTAGCGGGGTTGGGTATCGCTTTCCTGCGCCATCCGCGGCGCCATCGCGGTGTTGACCAGTGCCGCCAACTCCGGGGTCGTGCGAAAGCTGACCGTCAGGTACAACAGCCGCGCACCGGCGTTTATCAGTTGACGCTTCACGCGCTGATAAAGCGCGACGTCGGCGCGCCGGAAGCGGTAAATGGATTGCTTTGGATCGCCCACGATAAACAACTTGCCGGGCACCGGCGTCACTTGCTCCCACTGGCTCACGCCCGGATCGCGGCCGGCCAGCAGCATCAGGATCTCCGCCTGCAGCGGATCGGTATCCTGAAATTCATCGACAAAAATATGGCTGAAGCGAGCTTGTAGCTTGGCCCTGACCGCCGCCCGATCGCGCAGCAGGTCGCGGGTCAGGCGCAGTAAATCCAGAAAGTCCAGCAACCCGCGGCGCCGCTTCAAGTCCTCGTAGAGGCCAATCAAGGGCCACATTTCGGCGCGCAGCAACGGGGCGAGATTGGCACCCGCCTGCTGGCGGAAATCCTCCAAGCGAGCTTGCAAATCGGCCCGCCAGCCAAGCACCTGCTCCCGGCTACAGTCCGGGCCGAACTCCCGCACCGACAATCGGCCGGTGCGACTCCAACGCCCGTTGTGATTGCGCAGCAAGTCCACCAGCACCTGTTCCAACGCGTCGTAATCGCGCTCGCCCACCGCTTCCAGGCGGGTCGCTTCGGCCACTGGCCGCCAGATATCAGATAAGGCTCCAGCCAAATAATCATCGGCCGCAGCGGTCTGCGCCAGGGCGCCCAACCGCGCGCTTTCCGCCACCAAGCCATCGATCGCGCGATCGCGGGCGAAAGGATGGGGCGCCCAGGGGGCCTCGAAATCGCGCCATTGGCGTAGCTCTTCGGCCGCCCGACGGGCCAACGCACGCGGTCCATCGCGCTCCTCGCGGTCGCGTCGGCGCAGCAGCCGGCGCATCCCCTCGCCGCAGTTGGACAAGATGCTCTCGAACCAGCGCGCGAAGGCCTCGTCATACAGCGCCCGCGCGACCTCTTCGGAAGCAACCTCAAAGCCTGGATCGACCGCGGCTTCGATCGGCTGCTCGCGCAGCAGGTCCGCGCAGAAGGAATGAATGGTGCCGATCCGCGCTTCTTCCAGTTGCTCCAGCGCGTGCTCCAACCGTGCGCGCGCCGCCGGCTCCAGTTGCGCGGCCGCGCGCGCACGCTCGATTTCCGTACGCACCCTGAGCTTAAGTTCGCCCGCCGCCTTGTCGGTGAAGGTCACCGCCACGATATGGCGCAACTCGCCCTTGCCTGCCGTCACCAGGGCGACGATCCGGCTGACCAGGGCGGTGGTCTTGCCAGTCCCGGCCGCCGCTTCCACCAACAGCGTACGGTCCAGGTCGGTGCGGATTAGGGCCCGCGCCTGAGCGTCCGCCGGCGCCTTCATCGCATCTGCCGCAGCGCCGTCAACGCGGCCAGCCGCTCCTTGGGCTTGCGCGCGGTGCGCTGCATCTCGTAAGGACCGCACAGGCGCAGATAATCGCAATAGTCGCATTCGGATTGATTACGCCGCGCTCCGGATGCCGGCGCTGCAGGCAAAAAGCCCTGGGTCAACGCGTCATCCAACGTCGAGGTGAATTGCCTGATCGCATCGCGCGCCGCCGCGTCGATCGCTACCACACGAGTCTGATAACCGCCCGCCGCGGTGCAGTAATAAAGCCGCCCGGCGCTCACGGGCTGGCCCAGCAGTTTTTCCGCCGCCAGCGAGTACAGAACGGGCTGAAGAATCCTGCCGCCGCCGATGACCAAATCCTTCTCGCCTCGAACTTTGCCAGTCTTGTGATCGGTAACCCGCAACTGGCCGCCGGGGCCGCGCTCGATCAGATCAATGGCTCCGCGCAACTTAAGCCCGCCAATGTCCACCGGCTCGCGCGTGCTGGCCGGATCGGCTTGCGTGCGCTCGCGCAGGCCAAAGGCAAGTTCGAAACGCTCAGGACACCATCCTTCCGAGTCCTGCGTAAATAGCCGCAGCCATTCGCGCAGGTCGGCCCGAATCGCATCGATCCCATCCAGCCATACCCGCTCGATCGCCGGCGCCAGCTCGTCATGCCATTGCGCCGCGACCTGGGCGACCACGCGATCCAATTCCTCCAGCGCGCGTGCCTCGCGCGCCGCGCTGACCGGAAGCAGTCCCTCCGCCTTGAGCCGGCTCAACAGCTCGAACTGAATCGCATGGGTGAGCGAGCCGCGGGTCAGGGGGTCGAGCGTTTCCAGCGCTTGCACCTCGAGCCGCGGCTCGAGGCGAAAGATAGCCTGCAGCAAAAAGCGATAGGGGCAGGCGGCATAATGTTGCAAGGCGGTGGGGGAATAGGGGCGCGCGGCTGGGCGATGCTTGGCCAGGGCGGCCAGCGCCTCAGGCTCGTTCTTGCCCACGACCAATCCGTCGGCAACCGTCCAGGCCCGCGGAAACCAGCGCCGGGCACGGGCCCGCAAGGCGCGCGGCAAATACTCGTTAATGCTGTCGGCAAGCAGATAATGAGCCGCGCCCACCGTGGCTTGCGGATCGCCGTCGAGCAGCTGGTCGAGCACGGCAAGGTCGAACTCGGCGCAATCGATCGCGTCATTGGGATCGGCCGGAGCCGGCCAGCCCAACCGCGCACCAGCCTCGCAGGCCGCGCGCCGCGCCAGTTCGACAAATCCCGGCAGCGTGCCCTCGGCCGCGCGCAGCACCTCCAGGGCATAGAACGACGGGACGCGCGGCCGCCCCTGCTCCAGATCCAGGCGCGGATAGGAGAACATCACCCGCGCGCTGGCCGCGCCCGCGACCAGCCGCAGCGCCAGCCGCTCAGTCTCGACCCGATCGCTTTGCCGGCTCAACCACGGGCTCAAATGCTCGCGCATCGTGTCGGGCAGCAATGGATCCTCGGTCAGCTTTTTGGGAAAGGTGCGCTCGGCCAAACCGGGTGCCAGCACTACCTCGAAACTCAGTCCACGCGCCTGCTCGGGCGTGGCCACGAATACCGCCCCCCACCGCCGGCGTGCGGGCGGGCAATGCAGCCGTCCCAGGCGCCGAGCGAGCACGATTCGCACCTCGTCAAGCGCAATCGGTCCAACCGGACCGAGTGGTTCCAATTCCGCCAGCGCCGCGGCCACCGCCTCGCGATCGCGCACCGCGACGCGCACAAGCTCTGTCAACCACTGCAGCCATTGATGCCAAGGAGCGGAATTCGGGGCCCGGGCCAAATGAGCGATGATCGGTAGCGCCACCGCTTCCAGATGACTCAAGTCCAGCGCCCGGCGCTGGATCGCGCTGGCCCGCTGCTGCTCGCCCTGGGCCAGACACTCCTCATACTGGCGCGCCAGCTCGGCGCGCAAACCGGCCAGCCGCCGGGCCCATCGCTCCCGGCTGCCGATCACCGCCGAATCCACCAGTAGCCGCTCCCATCGCCACGGTGCCCGCACCGCACCAGCCACGGTCGGAATGGGGTCTGAGCTGAGCGGCTCAAGCGCCGGCGGCGCCGATGGCAGCTCAAGGTCAGCGGCCAGCGGCGCGGCGAACAAGTCGCCGGGGAGGGCCGTGCGCTGTTCGGTTTGGAATTGCGGCTCGGGAACCTGCGCTAGTGAAAGATACTCGGCAAAGCGCCGCGCCGAGAGGTCCTCGGCGGCACAGGCCAGCAACGCCAGCAAGGCCCGGCCGCCCGGCTCAGGCAAGCGAGTTCCAGCAACAAAGTAGGCCGCGATTCCGGCACGCGCCAACGCCTCTTCCACATAGGGGCCGTAACGCTCGGGCGCGTGGCAAAGGATCGCCATTCGATCAAACGGCACGCCGCGCGCGGCCTCGGCCTGGATACGCCGCGCGATCTCCACGCACTCGTGCAGCTCGCCCGGCGCCGAGACTACTGTTACGGAGTCATCCAAGGGCGCTGGCGCCGGCGTGCTGGCAGCCAGCAAATGTTGCTGCAGACGGCCTAGCGATCGATTTTCACAGGGGGCCAGATACTCGCTGGCGGTCGCCAACGCGGCTTCCAGCCGGGCCGCCGTAGCCTCGTCGCCGGCCGCGACAGTAGCTAGGACGTCGGGAGCGAGCGCAGCCAAAGCCGCAATCAATTCCTGCTCGATCATGCACTCGATCGGGATATCGACCAGAAGCAGCGGCAGGCCGGCCAGTGAGGGCAATGGGTGACGGCACAGGGCGGCGCATGCGGCGGTAAAAATCGCGGCCTGGTCCGCCAATCGAGCACCTGTCAATTCGGCCTCGAACTCCGTCACAACCATCGCCAAGGCCGCGCCGGCCTCGCCCAGCGCCGCCAATGCGGTGGGCGAGATGCGGTTCAGGCGCAACTCTACGATGGTGCGGGTGAGCGCGGCGGAGAAGCCGGGTAGTCCGCGCACCGCGGCGAAGTAGGTCAACTGCTCGCCGATTCGATTGAGTACGCGGGCGGTCACGGCCTCCAAGGCCAAGCCACGCGCAGGTGCCAGCCCCGCGGCCAACAGATCGTCGGAGGCCAGCAAGCCCGCCAGCCGCTCCAAGGTTAGCCGCGCCGGGCCGAACAGAGCGCCGCGGGCGTAGGCCAGCATTTGGAGCAGTTCGTCAGCGCTGGGGCGGTTGGGCGCGACGATCAGGATTTGCCGGTCGGCCGGTTGCGCCTCCAACCACTGACGCGTCCGCTGGAGCCGGAGCGCGGCGCTGGGCGAGCGCACTATTCGCACCACGGCTATCGGATAGCCTCCATTGCACCTCAAGCATACCGTTTGAACCCGCCCGGCGGCAGCCGCATGGGGTTATCTTTCAACAGGCTCCGCGATGGTTGCCAACCTGGTGCCGCCTGCGCCAACATCAGAACCAGGCCACCCAGGACGAGAGGTTCACGATGGACTATGCTCTGACGATTTTTCCCACCCAGTACTCCATTGATATCAGGGAGCTGGCCCAGCAAGCCGAACAGCGCGGTTTCGAGGCCTTGCTCGTGCCCGAGCATACCCATATTCCGGCCTCTCGCCGCACGCCCTTTCCTGGCGGCGGCGAACTGCCGCGCCATTATTATTCCACCTACGATCCTTTTGTGGCGCTGGCGACCGCCGCAGCGGTGACCAAAAAGCTGCGGATCGGCACCGGCATCTGCCTGGTGATCGAGCGCGATCCGATCACCCTGGCCAAGGAAGTCGCCTCGCTCGACGTGCTCTCGGGCGGCCGCTTCATTTTCGGCATCGGCGCGGGCTGGAACGCCGAGGAAATGGAAAATCACGGTACTCAGTTCAACACCCGCCGGCGCGTGTTGCGGGAGAAGATCGAGGCGATGAAAGCGATCTGGACTCAGCAGGCGGCTGAGTATCACGGCCAATTCGTCAATTTCGATCCCATCTGGTCCGATCCCAAACCCTTGCAGAAGCCCCATCCGCCCATCCTGATCGGAGGCAGCACGCCGGCCGCGATGCGAGCGGCACTGCGCTACTGCGACGGCTGGATGCCTATTCCAGGCCGCGGCGGCAGCGATCCGCTGGCAGAAATTCAGCAGTTTCGCCGCTTGGCACAGGAAGCCGGGCGCGATCCTCAATCGATTCCGCTAAGCCTGTTCATGGCACCTTCGGACCGCAAGCTGCTCGATCGATTCGCCCAGGCAGGCGTGCAGCGGGCGATTTTTGCGCTGCCCTCGGACACGCGCGAGAAAGTGATGCCTCTGCTCGACCGCTATGCGGCGCTGATGCAGGGCTGAATGCCGAGGTTGTAAAGTGAGTAGGACTGCGCGGGCGAGAGGTGGTCAGTCAGGATTGCCCAGTTGTCTTGCCCAAAAGCGAGAGCGCATAGTGGGCGGCGCCAATCAGCCCGGCCTCTGGAGTGAGCGCGACCTGGACCGAGAGCCCTCGCAGGAAGGACTCGAAGCGCCCCTTGGCCACGAAGCTGCGGATGAAGGCACCTTTGCGCAGGACCGCCATCAGCTTGGGCGCGATCCCGCCGCCAATGTAGATCCCGCCCACCGCCAGCGTGCGCAGCGCGAGGTTGCCGGCCTCGGCGCCGTAAAGCGAGGCGAACATCTCCAAGGCCATCTCGCACAGCGGCGCGGAGCCATCTAATCCGGCCTCGGCGATCGCGACGCTGCGGTCGGCGGCTGCGGCCAGCCGCTGCTGCAACCAGGGGGGCTCGGGAGCATAATTCCGATCGCGCAAGAAATCGTAAATGTTGAGCAGGCCGGGGCCCGAAAGCACCCGCTCATAACTGATATGCTGGCCCAAGCGCTCCTGCAGGTAGCGCAGCAGCTCGATTTCGCGCGCCTCGCGGGGCGCGAAATCGGCGTGCCCACCCTCGCTGGCCTGCGGTTGAAAACTCTGGCCGTCCCAGTACAACATCGCCTCGCCCAGCCCGGTGCCGGCCGCGATTACGCCGATGTTGCCGGGGTGGCGCGCGCCAGCCTGTAAATTAAGCTCTTCCAGGTCAGCCGCCGCCAAGTGGGGCATCCCGTACGCGGTGGCGGCGAGGTCGTTGAGCAGGCGCAGGCGGGAGATACCCAAGGCGGCAACCAATTGCGCTTCGCTGACCTCCCAATGCAGATTGGTGGCATGCACCCGGCCGTCGATCACGGCGCCCGCGATGCCGAAGCAGGCGGCCTGCAACGACGGGGTCTGGCCTCCGAGGAACTCCTTGAGGACCGCCTCCAAAGAGGGGTAATGGGGGCTGGGAAAGAGTTGCTGGCGCACTTTGCGCAGGTTCGCGCCCTGGGGCTCAAAAAGGGCCAGGATGGTTTTGGTCCCGCCGATATCACCCGCCAGAATCATGCGGCTCGCTTCGCTAGCGCACTACCCCGCCAACAACTTATCCAATTGGGTGCCCCGCGAGCGCACAAACGCTTTCGCGCCCAGGACCCCTCTTCTCGCGGACCGCGAGCGCAAGGCGCCGAGCACGGTATCACGCATCCCAAGAAACTGAAGTTCACCTGCCACTGAATCCCCACACGTGAATCTAAGCGCTGGTATTTTCGCAGGCCGCACTTGCGTAAAATGGCGCCCTTCCTCAATCTTCTCCCACCTGCCTAGGAGTGGAATAGGAGGGATGACGCCTTGGTTGGACATTCTCGGCAACCAACCGGCGCTGGCATCATCAGACTATTTGTCGGCATATATGTTCATCACATCAGTGAGCAAACGGATCGCATCGGCACGCTGGCGCTGAAAGGAATTGCGTCCGATGATCGAGCCAAAGCCGCCGCCGGCACGAATCGCGCGGATCTCCTCCAGGATGTCCTCGTTGCGTCCCTTGGTCTCGCCGCCGGAGAAAATCACGATCCGATGGCCGTTGAAGGCGCTCTGGACGACGTGGCGCACGCGCTCGGCTAGGGTCGAGATCGGCACCCGATACTGTTCGTAAACCTTGCGCGCGGGCTCTTCTTCGATATGGGCGGTGGGCAGCTTGACCTTAATCACGTGGGCGCCGAGCTGAGCGGCGATTTGGGCCGCGTAGGCGCACACATCCACCGCGGTCTCGCCCTCTTTGCTCAGATCCGAGCCGCGCGGATAGGACCAAACCACCGAGATCAATCCTGCTTCCTTGGCCAGCTCGGTCAACTCCCGGCATTGTTCGTACATCGACACGCGATGGGCGGAGCCGGGGTAGATGGTGAAGCCCACCCCCACGCAGCCCAGCCGCAGCGCGTCTTCCACTCCCGCGGTCATCGCTGGCAACGGATCCTTTTCGGCTAGCAGGACGTCGTGGCTGTTGCACTTGAGAATGAGAGGAATCTCGCCCGCGAAGCGCGCAGCGCCGGCCTCCAAAAAGCCCAGCGGGGCTGCATAGGCGCTCAGTCCCAGCTCGATCGCCAGCTCAAAGTGATAGAGCGGATCGTAGCCTGGAGGATTGGGCGCAAAGCTGCGCGCCGGTCCATGCTCGAAACCCTGATCGACGGGCAGGATCACCAGCCGCCCGCTGCCGCCCAGACGGCCATGGTTTAGCAGGCGCGCCAGATTGGTCAGCACCCCAGGGTTGTGACCGCTGTACCAGCCCAGTATCTCGCGTACGCGTGGCGTCATCGATTGTCTCCCTTCAAGCCTGTTACCCAAATGGGCCTCTTATCTTTACCCCCGGCATAGACCGCCAGCGCCATCTGGCGCGCCAACCCCAAGGTCGTGACGAAAACTTCGTCGCGGGTCAGATCGGGCAGTTGGCGGGCCAACAACGCCGCCCGTGAGGGCAGCGGCGCCGCGATCGAACGCGGCTGGGCAATGGCCTGCGCATAAGTGGCCACCAACCGCTGCGCGTCGCGTGCAAAGCTCGCCGCCAAGCTGCTCGCCCCAGTCTTCCATCGAACCGTAACCCGGCGCAATTGCCATTCATCGGCCGCCGCCAAGCGATGGGCGATAGCGCGTACCGGACCGCGGGGACCGCGCAGCTCCCAGCTCAGCTCGTGATCCGACCTCACCTGCCCACCCACCGGCTGCCAGTTCAAGCGCCCGGCC